>JBICHS010000430.1:0-3361 GCA_043101135.1 Phycisphaeraceae bacterium JB051 | reverse complement strand
GAAAAGCATGAAGGTTTGATTGCTGCCCGCATTGCCAAGAACCGCGTTGCTGAACAGGTGCAGTTTTTGAGTAAGCGTCTTGAAAATCTGGGCGATAACAATCAGCAACAGAAGGTACTCGCTGCACAGCAGTCATTGGATGAGAAGAAGGAAAAATTCAGCGAAGCATCCGGTCGCGCTTTGTACTTCGGTGCGATGAACATTCACCGTGCTGAAGATCGTCTGGGGCGCATTGAAACCTCGACCTATGCCAAGCCCTGGACGTTTCCTGCACAGATTGTTCGCTCGCTGGGCTGCGTGTTTCTGGGCTTTGTGATCGCAACGGTCATCGCGGTTCCCATCGGCATTCTCTGTGGTTTGAGCCCTGTGTTCATGGCTGCGATGACGCCGTTGATCTCACTGTTTAAACCTGTCTCCCCGATCGTGTGGCTTCCCATTGTGTTCATCATCGTCGGTGGCTTTATCGATGATCCTGAACAGGCTCCTGTGCATCCCGCGTTTCTTTCATCAGCCATCACCGTTGCACTTTGCTCACTGTGGCCGACGTTGGTGAATACGGCGTTTGGTGTTGCAGCGATTGATAAGGATCACCTCAACGTTGCCCGCGTGCTGCGTCTGGGCTTCTGGAATCGCCTGTTCAAGATCGTGATCCCTTCAGCTTTGCCCCTGATCTTTGCTGGTCTTCGCATCAGTCTGGGGGTTGGCTGGATGGTGCTTATCGCAGCGGAACTGCTCTCTTCATCCGAAGGCATCGGCAAGTTCGTCTGGGACATGTTTAACAACGGTTCCTCACAGACCTTTGCCCAGATGTTCGTGGTCGTCTTCGTCGTCGGCATCGTTGGCTTGATGCTCGACCGCACGATGATCGTCTTCCAACGTCTCGTGAGCTTTGACGGTGCACCGACGGCTATCTGATCTGATTAACACTGTGATAAAAGCTGTGACTCACCTGAGTCACGGGTAAGAAAAGAGTCAGTTATGTCTTTCCTCGAAATGAACAACGTGAACATCGGCTACGGGCCTTCCAATGCTCGTACTGAAGTGCTCGAAAATGTGAACTTGAGTGTGGAAGAAAACGAGTTCGTTGCCATCATTGGCTTTTCCGGTTCAGGTAAAAGTACGCTCATCTCCCTGCTTGCAGGACTCGAAAAACCTGACAGTGGATTCGTCCGCATGAAGGGTAAGACCATTGAACAACCGGGGCCGGATCGTGGCGTGATGTTTCAGAACTACTCACTGCTTCCCTGGCTGAGTGTGTACCAAAACATCGAGCTTGCAGTGAAGCAGGTGTTCCCCGATATGAAGAAGGGCGAACGCGTTGAATACATTCAGCATTACATCGATATGGTTTCACTGACCAATGCGGAATGGAAAAAGCCTCATGAACTTTCAGGTGGCATGCGTCAGCGTTTGTCGCTTGCCCGCACACTTGCCATGAAACCGGAAGTGTTGCTGCTGGATGAACCACTCTCTGCGTTGGATGCGTTGACCCGTTCTGTTTTGCAGGATGAAATCATTCGCATCTGGGAAGAGGATCGCCGCACCGTGGTGATGATCACCAACGACGTCGACGAAGCCACCATCATGGCTGACCGCATCATCCCGCTGACGCCTGGCCCCAAGGCAACGCTGGCAGATGATTTTAAAGTCGAACTGCCTCGCCCGCGTGATCGGACGACGTTGAACTTTAACCCTGATTTCAAGGCACTTCGTAACCGCGTGACCAAGTTCATGATCTCGGTCAACGAAGAAGCCAAACTGCTTCGCACACAACGCAATCTCAAATGCCCCGACATACAGCCCATCTCGCTGGCAAGAGTCGGATAGTGATTAACCACAAGGCATGTTGTTGAATTTGCTTTTACCACGAAGACACGAAGAGCACGAAGGACACGAAGAAAATGCAAAGTTATGAAAAAGAGTTTGTGATTGGTGTCAGAATTAATCAGAACAAGTTAGATCAAATTCTTCTTGTCTTAACTTCGTGATCTTCGTGCTCTTCGTGTCCTTCGTGGTTAAACCCAGCCAACACCAAGCCAACAACTTTGAAAGTTTAAACAAGCACACAAAACACAAACCCCAAGGCGTCGCGGCCTGTCAGGAGAAGTGAAATAAAATGAGTAACACCCTCGAAGACAGATATGTTGAAATCGTCAACCTCGTCAAAGCGTATCCCAATCCGTTTGGCGAAGACATTCGCGTGGTCGATGGTTTTGACCTTCGCATCAAGCAAGGTGAAATGATCGGCATTCTCGGGCATTCAGGCTGTGGCAAGTCCACGGTGCTGACCATGATCGCCGGGCTCAACGAAATCTCCGGCGGTAACGTCGTTGTCGCAGGCAAGGAAATCGACGGTGCGGGCCCGGATCGCAGCGTGGTGTTTCAATCGCCATGCCTGTTCCCGTGGATGACCGCGCTGGGTAATGTCATGCTGGGTGTCAAACGTGTTTACCCGCATGCAACCCAAAAAGAACGTCGCGAGTTGGCTGAGTATTACCTCAACCAGGTCGGCCTGATCGATGCGATGCACAAGTACCCCCGCGAAATGTCCGGCGGGATGCAGCAGCGCGTCGGCATCGCCCGAGCCATTGCGCTTAAGCCCAAAATGCTTTTGCTTGATGAACCTTTCGGGCGATTGGATTCATTGACGCGCATGGAATTGCAGGACGTGATTCTGGATATTCTCAATCAGAACCAGGTCACCACGTTATTGGTCACGCATGACGTTGACGAAGCCATTTACATGTGCGATCGCATTGTGACCATGACCAATGGGCCGCATGCACGGGTTGGGCGGATTAATGAGATGCCCTTTGAGCGCCCGCGTGTGCGTCAGGAGGTATTGGATCACCCCGAATACTACAATATCCGTGGCAGCTTGATTCAGTATCTCGAAGACCTCGAACACGAAAAGGAAAATCGTGGCAAGGCCAGCGAGCAAACTGATGACAACACTGCCAGCGAAGACTCGGGAACGGATCTCGAAGAAGCCCTGGGCCCCAAGAAGTCCAGTGGCGAGAAGTCCGAGTTGGTTTTTATGTTGTGATGAGATTTCAAACGCAAGGTTTTAAAAGACAAGTAACCACAGATGAACACAGATAAACACAGATCAAGGCAATACGCGATGCATGATAAGGATGCTTCATTTCTCATCTGTGTTCATCTGTGTTCATCTGTGGCAAAAATGTCTTGGACACATGCGTGTTGATCGAAGTGAAAGTGAATGTAAAGCATTGCCTGAAGCATTGAAAATCATGGTGGTCGATGAGGACGCAGCACGCGGTCGCGCGCTGGCCAACGTTCTGAACGACAGCGGCTACAAAGTCGTGGGGTTGGTCCTCACGGGTGAGTATCTGCCTTC
>JBICHS010000429.1:0-14258 GCA_043101135.1 Phycisphaeraceae bacterium JB051 | reverse complement strand
CCATTCTCCTGACCGCCCACGTCGTGCCCCCGACGTGGGTTATTTTTTGCGCGTCATGTTCAAAACAGATCAAGGCATTTTCACCGCAGAGACGTAGAGGACTCAGAGCTAAGAGAGAAAAAGGCTTGTTTTACAGTGGTTTTGTCGATTTGTACTGACGTTTACGACATTTGCTACACCGCTTGCGGTTTAGCGATCCAGACGCTGATCCATAATGACATCATATTTGATACGGAATCGACGCGCTAAACCGCAAGCGGTTTTAAGGTGTGAACGAAATCCAGAATCCAAAATCCGCTATCATTCTGCCATGTCCGATTCACCTGCTTTGAAATATGAATGTTTGGTTAAGGATGCAACCACCCATGCACGGCTTGGGCGCGTCACGACTGTCCATGGCTCGTTCGATACACCCGCCTTCATGCCCGTGGGGACGCAGGGCTCGGTCAAAGGCATTATGCCCGATGACCTGAGTGAACTTGGTGCGCAGATTATCCTGGGCAACACCTATCACCTGATGCTTCGCCCCGGCAGCGAGCTTGTTGCAAAAATGGGCGGGCTACAAAAATGGACCACGTGGGGTAAACCCATGCTCACCGACTCGGGCGGGTTCCAGGTCTTCAGCCTGTCGGATGCCAACAAAATCACCGAGGATGGCGTGGTCTTCAAGAGTCATCTCAATGGTGCGCGAATCGAGCTGACGCCTGAACGTTCGATGCAGGTCCAAAATGAACTGGGTGCTGACATCATGATGGCCTTTGACGACTGCCCACCTGCTGCCCAGCGGGATGAATCGGAAGTCCAATCTTCGGGACTCACCCGTCATGCCATCGAACAGGAAAAATATCACAAGCGGCTGAAACTGGCCTGTGAACGGTCCAATCGCTGGTTAGGGCGCTGCGTCAAAGCCCATGCCCGCAAGTCTGAGCAGTCATTGTTCGGCATTATTCAGGGTGGGATCGATCTGGAGCAGCGAAAGTGGTGCGTGGACGAAGTCTGCAGCCACGATTTACCCGGTTATGCCATTGGTGGGGTGGCCGTCGGGGAGGGATTTGAGCAGCTCAAGCGGGTGGTGGAGTACACCGCACCGCTGATGCCGTCCGATAAACCACGCTATTTGATGGGCGTAGGCTATGAACGCGACATTTTGACCGCGGTTCAGGCCGGCGTGGACATGTTCGATTGTGTGTTACCCACGCGAAATGCACGCAATGCCAACGCTTTTACGCCCACGGGTCAGATGCGGCTTCGCAATGCCAAGTTTGCTGACGACCCTCGGCCGATTGTCGAGGGGTGTGATTGTGCCTGTTGCAGCCGGGGATACAGTCGAAGTTACCTGCGTCATCTGTTCATGGCTGGGGAGATGCTTGGCCCGATCCTGGTGACGTTGCATAATCTGCGTCATTTCCAGCGGTTCCTATTGGACATACGCACCGCGATCAGGGACAATAACTGGTCTTTCGTCACCGAGCGTTGGCCGGTGGCGTGTGTTTGATCTATATAAGGATGAATAGTCGGCCGGGCACATGGGTCTGCCACCTTGGAGGTGACGGGGCAGGTGTCCTGGAGTCGCACGATTCTTGAGGGAGTATCAACAGTGATGCACTTGCCTTTGACACTGGCACAGGAAAACATGGCCCCGGCGGATACCGCCGTTTCACCGGCACCGGCAGGCGACCAGACGGCAACGACCGGCGCAGATGGTCAGCCCATCGGTCCCACCGGGCAGGCCGCACCCAATCCTATGGGGGGCAGCTTCATGCTCATCCTCATGGCGCTAATGGGTGTGATGATTTTCATGACCTTCCGCAGCCAATCCAAGGAAAAGAAGAAACGCGCCCAACTGCTTGCGGCGCTGGCCAAGGGTGACAAGATTCAGACCATCGGCGGGATCATCGGCAATATCGTCGAAATCCGCGATACCGAAGTCGTCATCAAGATCGACGAAAACAATAACACCAAAATGAAGTTCGCACGCTCGGCGATTCAAAACAAAATCGAAGAGTGATCAATAGGGACTAGGGATTAGGGACTAGGGACTAGGGAAAAAACAAACAAGGCAGTTCAAACGCTTGCGTGTTTTTCCCTAGTCCCTAGTCGCTAGTCCCTGGTCGCTGATAACTGCTATTACGAGACAGAATCCCATTTAATCTCTGGTTGACACAATCCCATGGAAGACAAATTCCCCATCTGGAAGCCGGCACTGATTGTTGCCGTGATCGCTTTTTTTGCCTTGATGCTCTACCCGCCGTCACGCAAGCTCAAGCCGGGCTTGGACCTTGCCGGTGGTACCATCCTCGTTTACCAGGTCGATATCCCTGATGATATGGATGCCGGTACCGCGGTGGATCAAGTCATCAGTTCGCTGCGTAAACGTGTCGACCCCCAGGGCGTGCGTAACCTCGTTTGGCGTCGTCTTGCGGGTAACCGTTTTGAGATCCAGATGGCGCTGGCAACCGAGGAAACCAAGAAACTCCGCGCCGCCTATCAGGATCAGCTCGAAGCGATTACCCAGGGCAATCTCTCGGCACGTCAACTCGACCGCATCATCAAGCTCGATCCGGTCAAGCGTGACGCCGAGTTGGCCAAGCTTGCAGCCGGTCACGATCAAATGCTCGCTGACTTCAAACAGATGGCTCAGGCATATGACAAGTATGTCCAGACGCAAAAGCCCGTGGCCGATCTTGAAAAGATGATCGCTGGTATTGAAGCCAATCTCGAAAAACTTCCTGAAGATGCACCCGCTGAGCAGAAGACGGAAATGACGCAGCGTAAGACCTCACTCATCGAGCAGATGGTCGACGCGTCACGCCTGCTTCGCAACGCCAAGTCGACCTACGAAGAAGCCCGCGACATTGCTCTGAAGAACAATGTCGATCCGGCAGAACTCCAGGTTGTGCTCGCGTTGCCCAACGAAGTGAAGTCCGCCAAGGCCAAAGCTCAGGCCGAATCACCTGAAGACTTGAAGTCGCCTCGTGAGAAGGGCATTGCCCGTCTCAAGGCTGAAGCGCCCGGTCGTGCGGATGACATCCAAGCCGTTGCCGATGCCTATGCAGCCTATGAAAAAGTCAAGGGCCCGTTGGATGATCCGGCTGACCTGATCGCTTTGCTGCGTGGTTCAGGTGTGCTTGAATTCCGCATTGCCCCCAGCGTCCGCACCATGACCGATGCGGATGCCTACCGTAAGCAACTCGAAGAAAAAGGCCCGCGTACCGGTCGTGATAAGCCTTATGTCTGGCTGCAGGTTGACCGTGATGACAACGGCAATCCCAAGTTCACCGAAACCAGCCGTGAACGTGAAGCTTTGGCTAACGATCCTGTTTCCTTCTTCGCCCAGCAGAATCTCATCGGCCAGGAATACAACGGCGAGTATTACATTCTGCTGTCCAACACATCTGATGACTCGCTGACTCAGGCGCAGCATGGCTGGGAACTTTCCCGCGCCTTTGCTGATCGTGACTCCAACGGCTTCCCTGCTGTGAGTTTCCGACTCAACAGCATCGGTGGTTCCATGATGGCAGACCTCACCGGTAACAACATCAATGAACCGATGGCCATCTGCCTCGACGGCAAGGTCATCTCCGCACCACGCATCAATGACCGCATTCACGGCTCAGGGATCATCACCGGTGGCCAAGGTGGTTTCTCCAACTCGGAATTGACCTACCTCATCCGCACACTCAATGCCGGTGCCCTGCAATCTCGCGTCAGCGACAAACCCATCAGCATCAAGACCGTCGGTTCCTCCATCGGTCATGACCACCTGATGGCAGGCCTCAAAGCCTCGATCGTCGCTTTGATCGTCGTGGCTGCATTCATGATCGTCTATTACTTCTTCGGTGGCATCATCACCGTGCTGGCTTTGCTTGCCAACATGGTTGTGATCCTCGGCGTTATGTCAGCGATTCAGGCGACCTTCACCTTGCCCGGTATCGCAGGCATCATTCTGACCATCGGTATGGCCGTCGACGCCAACGTGCTGATTTTCGAACGTATCCGTGAAGAACTCGAAGCGGGCGAGAAAATGCTCGTGGCTGTTCGTCGCGGTTATGAAAAGGCTCTGAGCACCATTCTCGACGCCAACATCACCACGCTGATCACCTGTGTGGTTCTGTATCACACTGCGACCGCTGACATCAAGGGCTTTGCTTTGGTGCTCGGTATCGGTATCGTCGCCACGCTGTTCACCGCGTTGTTCTGCACGCGTGTTGCCTTTGAACTGTGGATTCGCATCGCCAAGCCCAAGAACCTGCCGATGCTCCCGATGGTGGTCCCCGCCGTCCGTAATCTGCTGAGCCCCAAGGCCGACTGGATTGGCAAGAAGGGCATCTTCATGTCCATCAGTGTCGTCCTGGTTGCTGCTGGCATCTTCATGACCTCCAGCCGTGGCAAGGACATGCTCGACATTGAATTCCGTTCGGGTACCGAAGTGAGTTTCGAACTGGCCAACGATCAGACCCTGACTCTTGAACAGGTGCGTGAACGTCTGGATATCGTTGCCCAAGAAGTCAACATCCCCGAGCTCTCCGGCGAGCAGGCCCGCGTGGTCACCGTCGGTGATGCGGATGGTCACACTTCCAACGCCTTTAGCATTCAGACGCTTGAGCAGGATTCAACCGCAGTGAGTAAGGCAGTCAAGCAAGCCTTCTCCGACGTGCTTGATGAAGAGCGCCCGCTGACTTTCAAGGGTGTTCAAGCCCAGCGTATCGGTGAAGCACCTGCCTTCATCATCAACCAGTCCAATCTCGGTGACGTGATTGACCGGACAGTCAGTGACGATGTCAGTGACTACCTCGGCGGTGTTGCCATTGTTCTTGATGAGATCCAGCCTGCAGTGACGGAAGAAGACCTGACGCAGCGTATTCAGCGTATGCGTTTGCAGCCGGCTTACGAGCAGTTGCCTTACCGTCAGTTTGAAGTCATCGGTCTGGACCTGGCTTCAAGCTCAGCCGGGCAGGCAGCGACCTACAGCTCTGCGGTGATTGTCATCCATGATGAAACCACCAACTACATCGACGAGCCGACCACCTTCACCGAAGATGCCACCGGCCTGGCAACCACCGAATGGGGCCTGGTCAAGGAAGCACTCACCCGCGATACCTCGCTGGGCAGTGTTTCGAGCTTCTCCAGCCAGATTTCAAGCACGATGAAGTACAAGGCGATCCAGGCCATGGCATTGTCATTGCTCGCGGTCGTCATCTACATCTGGTTGCGATTCGGTAAGATCACTTACGGTCTTGCAGCCATCGTTGCTTTGGTCCATGACGTGTCGATCACACTTGGTTTCCTTGCCATCAGCTACTATGTCTATGACACCGTCTTTGGTGCAGCCTTGATGCTTTCGGACTTCAAGGTGAACCTGGCTATCGTCGCCGCCTTGCTGACGATTGTCGGTTACTCACTGAATGACACCATCGTTGTGTTTGACCGTATTCGTGAAAACCGTGGACGCCTGGCAGAAGCCACCCCGCAAATCATCAACAGCTCAATCAACCAGACGATCAGCCGTACGATCATGACCTCGTTGACCACCTTCCTGGCAGTCATCGTGCTCTACATCTGGGGCGGTGATGGTGTGCACGGCTTTGCCTTTGCCATGCTCGTGGGTGTCTTCGTCGGTACTTACTCCTCGATCGCCATCGCCTCGCCGATCCTGCTTTTGGGTCGCAAAGCAGCCGGTAAAATCGCTGCCAAGGGCGAAGTCGCTTCAACCGAGTAACACACCAATCGACAACTAAATAACCAACGAAAACGGGATGCTCCAAGTGATCGTCCCGTTTTTTATTGATCCATTTTTTCACCGCCGTGGCGCAGAGAACGCAGAGGTCAAACAGGAAAGATGATTGATTCTTATCAGGCGAGCCGCGGTGTGTCACCACGGGATTGAGCAAAGCTCAAATCTGATTGATGCGTTGTGATTCATTTGAATCAAGTTTCAACTGCGTTGAATCCCGCATCGACACGACGCGGCTGGCCTGAGTTGATTCAGAAAATACGCTTTCTGACCTCTGCGTTATCAGCGCTTCTGCGGTAAAAATGTCTTTCAAAATGATCACACATCCCATGCCACCTGATGCACCTTGCGGTAGTCCGACGCGGTGGTGCCGGTTTTGCGTTTGAAGAAGCGACTGAAATAATTCGCATCATCCATACCCAGCTGCGCTGCAATGCTGGCGACCTTCAATGGCGAGTTGGATAGCAGATGCTTGGCACGTTCGATGCGAATGTCATCCTTGAGCTGGGTAAACGGCTTTCCTGCCAACTGTCGAATCAGGTGACTTGCCCATGTCGGTGAGACACAAAGCATGTTCGCCAACGCATCCAATGACGGGTCGGTTGAGATGTGTATCGTCAGCCAGTCGATGACCTGCTCTAATCGTGGATCATCAGCCTTGGGATGATTGGCCAGCCGCTGCTGATAGATCGCCAACAGATGACTTTGCAGTGACGTGAGGAGCTGGATGGCATGCTTGATTTTCGCTTCAGGCCAACGTGGCAGCGTCGCCGGTTGATCATCGTTTTGACGGAATTGCCCAAAGAACACCACCAGGACCAACTGATTCTGCCAATGCACCGGCACGATGATCTCACTGGCGCCGGCGTGACAGGTCCGCATCAACGGCAGCGTCGGCTGGGCGAACTGCTCATGCAAATTGGCGGCATCATCCTGCCGACATAGCGGCATCTGGTCCCGCCTGGGGATCACGCAAAACGGTGAGACATGCAAACCCGTCAAGCCCCCAAGCTGCTGAAATACTGGCCCGGTGGGTCGGAAACAGCTCGTCAACCCCGTCGCCCGTTCATAGGATCGAATGAGTTTGCGTATCGCCTGATTGTCAGATGCAATGGGTTGTGTCATGGTTTTGGGATGAAATTAGCATCATTTTACGTGATAAAGCAAATAAATCCAGATAATCGACCAATCTGTCCATCGAAATGGCCATTTGACGCGCTACACTGATACAACGATTTACAGTTAACTCAGGAATCAAACATGTCCCAAGCACGGAATTTTCTCAGCGATCAACCCATTGTCAGTGTCTACGAACAGGTTTTTGACGTCGCGGTTCTCGGCGGTGGCTATGCCGGCTACGCAGCAGCGATGCAGTTGGCCAGGCAGGGCAGCAAGGTCCTGCTCGTTGAGCCGATGGCTGATTTGATCTGGGAGTCAGGCCGATGTTTCGTCCCCACGGCAGGGCAGTCGGAACATCCGTTGTTCACCGAGTTGGTTGATGATGTGGCCAAGCGTGGCGGCGCGGATGCCAACTTCCTGGATGGTGCGATGGCAGAAGTTTCCGCGACCTGCTTTCTTGAAGCGTCCGATGTGACACCGCTTTACTACGCACACCCAGTTGCTGTCGAACAGGATGGCGAGAATATCACTGCGATGATCGTTGCCACCAAGTCGGGCATGCGTCGCATCGTTGCCAGGCAGTTTGTTGACGCCTCGGAAACCGCGACGTTGTTCCACCTTGCAGGCAAAGCACCGCAGCTTGCCAAGCCGGTGAGTGAAGAGCTGTATCTGTATTTACAGAAACTCGATTGGGCGGATTCCACGCTGCCGACCACGGTCTGGCCGACGCAGCGTTATGTGGCTGGCAAAATCCAAGGTAACGAAACCACGCGTCAGGCAACGATCCGCATCATCGAACAAATGGATGCCGACACGCAACAGGGGCGCATGTCGCATAACAGTGTCGATCCGTACCCGACCTATGAAGCCTCAACATCACCGCTTCAAGCCTTTGGCAATGTTGCTGTCGCCGTCCCCGCTGGTGCCTCTAAAGCCATTCGCACTTTGGCGGAACGTTTTGAACTGGGTCTTGATGCCATCAAGCAATTAGACAACTTGCCCAAAGCCGATGTCGATGGTTCGATGCTCAAGCAAGCCATTGACACCCCCAAGCCGATCAAGACGCTCAACACAGATGTCTTGGTCATCGGTGCAGGAACCGGCGGCGCGTTTGCTGCGATTTGTGCAGGTAAACAAGGTGCAAACGTCATCTGCGCAGACCCCTTCACCTACGCAGGCGGCATCGGCACAGGTGGCGGGATTCACGGCTACTACTACGGCATCCCCGGTGGACTCCAGGAAACCACCGACAAGCAGATCAGCCAACTGATGAAAGCCCATGGCAATGTGTTAGCCAACTTCACCTTCAACCCGGTCGCCAAAATGGTGGTCCTGGAAAATCATCTGCTAGATGCAGGCGTGAACTTCATGTCCCGTGCCATGCTCTGTGATGTGACGGTCGAAAACGGCGTGGTGACTTCCGCATTGCTGACCACGCCACAAGGCCCCGTCGCCGTTGATGCCAAGGCGTTTATTGACGGTACTGGCGATGGTGATCTGTGTGTGCTTGCCGGTGCGGAGTACAGTTGTGGTCGACCCAGTGACGGCCTACCGCACGCCTATTCGCAGGTCAGCTACGGCATTGCGATTCGCGAAGAACACATGGTGATGACGGGTCGTAACTTTGATGCAGGTTGGTGCGATGCAACGGATAGTGAAGATCTCACTCGCGCCCGCCTGGTCGGGATTGCTCAGCATCAACTGGAAAAAGCCGAGAATACACAGCGCATCACCATGGTCGCACCAGCCATTGGTTTACGTCAGACCCGACAGATCGACACCGATTACACGCTGACGTTTGATGATCAGATTTCCAATCACCCCTTTGATGATGTCATTGGTTTTGCAGGCTCCAATCACGATACGCACTTTGTGGACTACGCGATGGAGTCCGACGAAGCCGTGTTCTGGATCAACATGACACGTAACTGGTTTACGGCTTTTGCCCATCCGTTGCCTTACCGCATTCTGCTTCCCAAGACACTCAAGAACGTGGGCATTGCTTCGCGTTGCATGGGGGTGACGCAGGACGCGCATCACGCAACGCGCATGATGCGTGACATGCAGCGCATCGGTGAAGCGATAGGTGATGCGGCTGCGATGTTGGCTGCAGGTGATCTCAAGGATTTACGTAAGGTGCCGATGGATCAATTGCAGGCCAAGCTCAAAGAGACTGGCGCGATTGTCGATGACACGACGCAGATCAAAGCCGTCTGGGCTCGCTCGATTTTCGCAGGCAGTATCCATACCGACACGCTTGATCTGGATGTGAATGACAAGGTGATTGCTGCTGCATTGGAGCAGTTGCGTCAAGGTGAATGGGGCCGTGAGCTTTGGTTGCTGGCACAAAATCGTGATGTGGTCGAAGCGGATGTCTTGAGCATCATGCGTGACTCGGATAACGAAAAAGCACGTTGGTTTGCAGCAGGGATTGCCGGCTTCTGGGGTATTGCTGAGGCCGAGCCGATCTTTATCGAAGCGATCAAAAACAAGCAATACGGTTATGAGCCGCGAGCCGATGGCAGTAAACCCCGTGCCCAGATGGACCCCGTGATCATGGCCCGCAAGACGCCGGACTGGATGTCCGCGGTATGCATGTTGCGCATGTGTGGCTCGGACGCCTGTTTGGATACGTTGCTTGATCTGGTGACCCATCACAAGCCGACGATGATGACGGTGGTCAGTGTGTTCACCACCTTGGATCGCATGCTCAAGGATGGTCGGATTACTGACAAGGCCAAGGCAGGCCAGATCGTCAATGCGATTGATCTGGAAAGTACGCCCAATCGCTTTGTGCATCCGCAGCCGATTCTTTCGGGGTTGGCCGATATGGCTTTGCGTGGCGAGCAGCTGCCTGACTCCAAGCCGGGCAATTGGCCGTGGTCCAACACGCAGGAAGATCACACATGGTGATTGCTCTTACTCAAGGGTCGCTTGTGCATGAAGCTTGGGTTGGATGTGCCTGCCCAGCTACAGACGATGGCAACATCGGATCAGCGTTTACTGGTCCGCCGCGCTTTGGCTGAGTTTGCACCACAGCCTGTGGGTGTGTGATGAACTGAATCGCAATGTGATGACTCTCTGAAGTGATCACACAAAAAACAATCATGATGAGCACTGGTTGACTGCCGGTGCTCATCTTTTTTTATGCGTGAAGCAAAATGTCGGGTGATGATCACAAACCAACCGAGCCAAAATGGCTCGGCTATATTCACATAGCCCGGTCATCTTGACCGGGGAACCTGCACCGCGTTAACACCTTGTACTTATCTTTTTTTATGCCAAGACTGTGTGGATATGACGTGGTCAATGTCGTTAACCGGACAAGTTGATGGCAGGTTGCTATAACTATGTCATGCAGCAGTTTCAGAGCACGACATCTCACCCGCTGACCCTTTCGATTGTGGTCCCCAGTTACAACCAGGCGGCCTATCTTCCACGTACTTTGGAGAGTATTCTCTCGCAGCGTGGGGATTTTGCGTTGGAGGTTCTGATCATTGACGGGGGGAGCACGGACGGCACGCTGGAGATTCTCAAGAGCCTTGATGATGAGCGTGTGTCGTGGATTAGTGAGAAGGATAACGGCCAGAGTGATGCCATCAATAAAGGCTTGGCCAAGGCAACGGGCGACATTGTCACATGGCTTAACAGTGATGATATTTACTGTGACGATGCACTGAAAAAAGTGGCGGACACCTTCACTCAAAACCCGCAGGCACGCTGGCTCATCGGTCAATGTGTGATCATAGATGAACAGGATCAACCCATTCGCCAAGGTATCACACGCTACAAGAATCGGCAGTTGGCCAGGTACACCCGTCGGAGATTACTTCGCGAAAATTTCATCAGTCAGATGTCTGTGTTCTGGCGTAATGACCTGGGCAAGGAAGTGGGATTGCTGAATGAAGATTTGTACTACACCATGGACTATGATCTGTGGCTGCGGATGAGCAAGGTGGGGGATCCGGTGGTTCTGGCTGAAAATCTGGGGTGTTTCAGATGGTATGCCAACAGCAAGTCGGGCAAGATCAATCGCAAGCAGTTCGATGAACAGTATCAGGTTGCTTCACCACATCTGGTGGGTGATCCGATCAGTCGGCTGATTCATCGCGTGAATGTTGAGAAGGTGGTGTGGGCATATCGCCTGATGCGTCTTTTGGGGCGATAGCATCAAGCTGTTTGCGAAGGATGCCCACGGTCTGAGCCAGCGTGGTGATCTGACGCTGCTGGACACTGATAATCGAAAAGAGTTTGAGCAGCAGCAGGATCGTGAACGCACCTAAGCAAAAGACCATGAGTGTGGGCTTTTCCATGTTCATCTGATTGGACAGCCACACGATCCCATCCGGCCAGACCGCCAAAACCAGGAACGGCAGACCAGTGATGAAAAACAACAGCATCCAACGTTCCTGCATACGCAATTGACGCAGACGACGCAGTGAGAGATACACCAGCATCAAGCCAAAACCAACGAGCACAAGGGTGCGAATCATGGATTGATCTCCTTGTGTTTACGATGCGGCCAGGGATCACGAACCATATCCAGCAACACGGCCACTGCGACCTTGGCGACGTAAAACACACCCCGGGTCAGTGGGATGCTGGTTTGGCCGGTGCTTCGCTGTTCCATGTGAACCTGTAATTCTTCGATGCGCATCTTCTGATTGGTCAGAAGCACCAGCACCTCCGGCTCAGGATAGTCATCAGGGTACCAATGGGCGTAGCAGTCGATCACATGACGATTGGCTGCGCGAAAGCCACTGGTGCAGTCCGTGAAACTCCTGCCGGTGAGCAGGCGAATCCAGAATTGCAGG
Source organism: Phycisphaeraceae bacterium JB051 (assembly GCA_043101135.1). Lineage (GTDB taxonomy): Bacteria > Planctomycetota > Phycisphaerae > Phycisphaerales > Phycisphaeraceae > UBA7800. The sequence continues at coordinate 2,591 of JBICHS010000429.1, read as the reverse complement.
CAGTGAATCCCAAGCATGCGCGATTTGGATTGACGGTAGGCGATGGTGTCCTTGAAACGCGAGCCCACCACCAGGTCAAAATCATGGCTCAGTAAATGTTCGATGAGTCGGGCGACCTCGGTCGGGGGATGCTGCCCATCACCATCAACCTGAATCGCCACGTCATACCCGAATTGGTCCGCATAGCGATAGCCGGTCTGCATCGCGCCGCCGATCCCCAGGTTAAACGGCAGGCGAATCACCGTGGCCGATTCTGGGACATGCTGATGCGTCCGGTCCACCGAACCGTCATCAATCACCACCACGTCCAACTCCGGTAGGTGCTCATTCAGACCGTTGACCACCTTGGCGATCGAGCCTGATTCATTGTAAGCCGGCACAATGGCCAAACACCGGGCAGGGCGGCCATCGCGAAGCTGAAATCGGTTCATTGGGGAAGACTGTGTCATCAACCGAGCATGATACCGCAGCTTGACGCGGATTTCAGTTTTATCATCAACAGGACGATGGGTTTTTTATTGGCCTGACATCGCCAAACATACGATCAGTGAAGAAGATAGCGTCCATCTATTACCTCACATGCTGCACAATCCGACAAACATCAGGACTTGTTGATTCTTTTTTCGATCAAATCTGGCTAAAGGGTCGATAATTCACTAGAATACGCTGCGATTATGAGATACTCCCGCGTCCAGATTGAGTCCATCGGCTACAAGCTCGGCCCGGTCGTCGTTACCAGCGACGAACTGGAAGGTCGTCTTGCGCCCATGTACGAAAAACTGCATATGTCCCAGGGACAGCTCAAAGCCCTCACCGGCATCGAAGAGCGTCGCTGGTGGGACGAAGGGACCACGCTCTCAGAAGGTTCATCTGCCGCAGCACAAAAAGCGCTTCAGCAGTCCAATGTGCAGGTCAAGGATATCGAAGTCCTCGTCTACACCGGCGTCTGTCGTGAACAGTTCGAACCGGCAACGGCATGCGTCGTCGCTGACGCGCTGGGTATCACCAATGATGCCTTTATCTACGATATCTCCAACGCCTGCTTAGGTGTGCTTAACGGCATCATTGATGTGGCCAACCGCATCGAGCTTGGCCAGATCCGTGCAGGCATGGTGGTCAGCTGCGAGTCCTCCCGCGAGATCAACGAAATCATGATCCAGCGGATGCTCGAAAATCCGACCATGGAAATGTACTCAAGCTCGCTGGCCACACTCACCGGTGGCTCCGGTGCCGCAGCCGTCCTTTTGACCGATGGCTCGTTTGGTACCAAGGATCGCCCACGACTTAGTGGTGCGACTTCCAAGGCAGCTCCTGAACATCACAAACTCTGCCGCTGGGGTGTGACCCTTTCACCGATCCAGATGGGCAAGATGGTTTTCTCACCCGACCGCCTTAAACTCGCGCTTGATGAGATCATGCAGCCGGACACGATTCCGGACACGCTCAAGGAACTGATGGAACACACCAGCGAGAAACTCCCGCCGGTGCTCGCCAACCTGATGCCCAAGGAAAAACTCCCCGCAGCACTCACGCAGTTCATGCAGACCGATTCCGTCGCTGTGCTCAAGCATGGCGTGGAACTGGGCGTGCGAACATGGGGCAGCTTCCTCTCCCGCATGGGGTGGGCGGTCGACAATGTCGACAAGATCATCTGTCACCAGGTTGGCAGTGGTCATCGCGACACCATCCTCCGCGCGCTGGGTATCCCGCCTGAAAAGGAATACTCAACCTATCCTTACCTAGGCAACATCGGCACGGTGTCACTCCCATTAACCGCAGCCCTGGCAGAGCAACGCAAGTTCCTCCGTCCCGGTGACCGCGTCGGATTCCTGGGCATCGGCTCAGGGCTTAACTGCTTGATGCTCGGCTGGGAGTGGTAAGCAACGTGAACACAGCCTCAAACGCCCGGCCATCCACCACGGATCACCTGGGCCTCCCCGACTATAAATTCCAATCCAATTGGTTCCCCGTCACCGGCAAGGATGGCAGCGATCTCCAATTGCACTACCTTGACCAAGGTCCCAAAGAGCCTGACACACCTGCAGTCGTCATGGTGCATGGCAATCCGACCTGGTCGTTTTATTACCGTCGGCTGGTCAATGTACTCTCACCCACGCATCGCTGCATCGTCCCCGATCACATCGGCATGGGACTCTCCGATAAGCCGGCTGATAGCCAATACGATTACACGCTCAAAAACCGCGTCGACAATCTCGATGCCCTCATCGAATCGCTGAACCTCGGCAATAACATCACCCTCATCGTCCACGACTGGGGCGGCATGATCGGCAGCACATGGGCACTTCGCCATGCCGACCGCATCAGTAAAATCGTCGTCCTCAACACCGCAGCATTTGGACTCCCCAAAGACAAACCCCTGCCTTGGCAGATCGGTGTCTGTCGCTCACCCTTGGGCGCTTTACTCGTTCGTGGGTTTAACGGCTTTGTCAAAGGTGGCGTGAAAAACTGTGTCACCCGTCATCCCATGACCTCGGATGTGGCGCGCGGTTTTGTATTGCCTTATGACTCATGGGCCAATCGCATTTCCGTGCATCGCTTCGTGCAGGACATCCCGCTTAAGAGATCGGAAG
>JBICHS010000428.1:0-7614 GCA_043101135.1 Phycisphaeraceae bacterium JB051 | reverse complement strand
ACACTCAAACTGCTCATGCCCACCGTGATCCATCGCATGAGTTCTGAAGGTGGCAGTTGGTATCTGGATCAGCTGACCAGCGCAGTCCGCAACCGCCTGGAGCTCTCCAACGGCATCCTCGTAGAGCAGCACTTCCCGGATCTCAAAGCATTGATCAAAGAAATCAAACGAGGCCGCTTCCATGGCATTGTCCTGCTTCAGCCTCAACCCGAAGCCTGGATCAATGAGCTTAAGCAGGTCACCAATGTGGTCTATGCCGTCGAGTTTGACCATCATCGTGGTGTGGACTGCGTGTATTCCAACGAGCATCGCTCAGCAGTGATGGTGCTTGAACATCTCAAAGCTCACGGCCACGAAAACATTGCCTGGTTCGGGATTCTCGATCGTTATGCATCATTCCAGACCGTTGGCGACATGGCGGATAACCCCACTATTGCAGACATTCAATCCGTGACGGTTCACGGTGCACGTCATGCCGCCTGGGCCAACCTTGCTTACTGTCAGTGGGGCGGGCCGAGTTATCCCTTGATTCTCGTCGAGCGTGACTGGAACGAAAAGACACTTGAGCAAGCCGTTAACGAAGGGCTTGACCGCATGTTCGCATTGGACAATAAGCCCACAGCCGTGGTCTGCTCCTGCGATCCTGTTGCCCGCGCCTTGGTTGAAATTCTTGAGCAGCGTGGCCTGTCTGTGCCTGCGGATATGAGCATTATCACCTACGGCGGTGACGAGTCGGTTCAGCGGATGGACCCACCACTAACCAGTGTTCAAATGCCCATGCAGACACTTGGTCGACTGATTCCCGAACTTGTCGAACGCAAGCTTGCCGACCCCGAAGCCGCGCCGGTGAGTGTGCAGATTGAAGCGACACTTTGGGAAGGCAAAAGCGTTGCAGTATTGGCCTGATTGTTCCGATGGGGATTGCCCATTGCAAAGGAGATGAAGATGAAAAGTTCATTACGACGAACCAAGTCCAATACTGCTGTAGGTCATGGTTTTACACTCATTGAACTGCTCGTGGTCGTCTCGATCATCAGCTTACTCATTTCCATTTTGCTGCCTGCTTTGGGTAAAGCACGTGATGCCAGTCGGGCGATTCAGTGCTCCGCCAATCTACATCAAATGGCTTTGGTCATGGCAGCCTATCAGGCGGACAATCGTGAGTATTTTGTGCCAGTGGGCGATTCGATAAGCTATCAAAATGACTGGGGAACCAATGTCACCAAAGGGCGTTGGTTTAACATCCTCGAATCGTACAGCGGGACTTATAGACTTTTTAACTGCCCAGTGATGAACATCGCCAAACCCAACACCAAGGTTTCGGATATCAAAGGCGAGAATCCACAGGGCTGGAGTGATTCCTGGGGCAAGATGCCACGCGGGCGTTCGGCTTCCGGCGGGTCGTGTAATTACGCTTACAACACAGCCAATGTCGGTGGGGCATACGACTCGACGACTCATCCGATACGCAACACGGTCATGGTCGAAAATGCCCTGTCCGATGCCGGTTTGAATGCCGGACTGGACAACGTGATCATGATGCTTGATGGTGTATTCTTCTGTAACAATGCAGGCTTACCTTATCCAGCAACCAATACAACACAGCTTTACTGGTACGGTCGATTCATTCATTCCGACGCGTCCAATACCTTGTTCCTTGATGGCCACGCCAAAGCCGTTCGTCCCGAAGGTTATGCCTTAAGCAGTGGGGGGACCTCGGACACCACATGGCTTTTAGCGCAGTGATGTCGGTTGGCGTTTGATTCGTTGGAACTTTTCATTTGTCTGTTAACCCATCTGTTCATGGAGTGACTTGTCATGCGCCTTGATTTTGCGATGAAAACCTGTTTGTTGAGCTTGATGTGTCTGCTCGTTTCGCATGGTTATGCCCAGGAAAAACAGCCTGGAAATCTTGTGGTCAACGGTGATTTTGAAAAAGCACTGACCGGTTGGCATTGGGAGGAATGGAAAGGTTACAAGGTGCCCGGCTATGTCGACCGAGCCGACTTTAACCAGGGCAATGCCAGCTTCAAATTGACGGTTCCTGATTTGCACGAACGTCGACAGATGGGCCTGCAAATCAAAGGCATCAAACCCGGCAAAGACTACACGCTCAAGATCGATCTGATGTGTGAAGACCTGGCCAAGGACGGGGCGATGGTTCGCATGCTCCTGTTCACCAAAGACGAAAATGGTAAGTCCAAACCCAATGGCTGGGTCGATGTTCCTGCTGGCAGTGGTGTCAATGCGTTCATCACACTCAGCGGTACACAGGACTGGAAAACCCACACCGTCCCAATCTCCGCCAAAGCCATCCCGCAAAACATATCGCATGTCTGGATCATGATCGATCACAAAGACGTCGGCAGCGGCGTTGTGGGTATCGACAACATCCAGATGTATGAAACACAAGCTCAGGACAAAACAGATCAATCACAAACCAGCGCATCAAGCATCAAAACCTTTACCTACGACATTGCAGATCCCACTGTGATTCTGCCTGTGGAAAATGCAAAGGTTTTGTTGAAAGTCACACCCGATCAGACGTTGTATCGCGTTGGCCAATTGCCTCAAATCAAGCTCAAAACGCAGGCTATTGACGATGCTGTGCTGGACCTGCAAATCAAAAATGGCTTTGGTGAAGTGGTTTTTGAAAAGGTAGGCCGTCCGCTGGGAAAGTCGTTGGATGAGCCGGTGAATCTGCCGGGGGATCGGGGCTATTTTGAACTCATTGCCACCGCGAAAACCACCGACGGTCAAATCATCACGCAAGTCCGACGGACCTTTGGCATTCTCACGCCACCTGCACCAACCGACACCGATGAGCCATGGGGGCTTTGGTGTAACGGCCGAGAAGACTTCGTTGAACTGGGCGTGCGATGGACACGCCCAGCTTTGTATTGGTACTTCTACAACAAGGATGCCAAGGCGTACATGGCTAAGACCATCAAGATGATTGATGAGAATCATGCCAAGGGCATCAAGGTTTTGATGTACCCCAAGGATCATCCATCGCATCACGCCATCACGCAGAAAGTCTTCAAGGACACCCCCGAAGCCTGGGCCGAGGTGCGCGAATACTGGACCTATCTCGTCAAGTCATTAGCAGGTAAAGCAGACGCATGGGGCCTGATCAATGAACCCTATCGCGGCATGTGGGCGGGGACCGATGAATTGATCCTGCGCTATTGGCAGATGATGCACGAAATCGTCGAAGAACATGCCCCGGATACGCCGGTCATCGGCCCGTCACTGAACGTCAACGAACCTTCGATGATGGCACAGTACACCGAACTCATGCAAGCGGGGTTGGGCAAACACATCGACGGCGTGGAGCTTCACACCTACACCGCAACCGCCATGCCCGAGGACATCGACTGGGAAAGCAACATTGCTCAGGCCCGCAAGGTCACCCGTCAATATGCAAGTGACCTGCCGCTGTACTCAACGGAAATGGGCATGTCCATGGGCTATGACAATGAGCTGTATCAAGCTCAATATCTTGCTCGCTGTTTTGTTTGGGCCAAGAAAATGGACCTGAAAATGCTGCTGTATCACATGTACAGTTGGCCTCAGGGCGAACCCTTATCCGAGCGTGATTTTGCGATCTTTCGTTCCGACCCTAAGCGCGTTGCGCCCTCTCAGCCACGTCCTGCAGGCTTGGTCTATGGCGTGATGACACGCCAATTAGCAGCTGCCACCTATCGCACGCAGGTTGACTATCTCGGCCCAGCAGTTAAAGCGTTTGTCTTTGAAAAACAAGGTCAACCCATGTTGGCGATCTGGCGTACGGACACACGTAAGACCACTGTCGATTTAGCCATCACCACCGACCATGCAATGGTCACCGATCTCTTTGGGCAACAGCAAAAGCTTGTCCCTGACAACGGCATTGTCTCGCTGACCATCGGCCCAAGCATGCGCTTTGTCAGCGGCATTGGCAGTGACTATCTCAACGTCAAACCCCTCGTCCAAACGCCCCCCACCCTCACGCTTCAGGCAGGGGGCAAGGGGCAGACGCAACTGACACTGACCAATCCCAATCGTCAGTCAGCAACGCTTACACTCAAATGGATCACGCCAGAAAACTGGCAGGTTGATGATGGCGGTCAACCCATCACCTTGCCTGCGGGAAGTTCAATCACCATTCCCGTGACTGTGCAATGTCCAGCTTACGCCAAGTATGAACAGACCGTGCTCTACGCCCGCGCCAAACTTGATGGCAAGTTGGTCACACCCGCAAGATTACCTGTCCGCGTTGAGCCACGTGTGATCGTCGAGCAGGTCAAACCCGCATTGGCTCACGGCAAGCCCGTTATTGCGATGACACTCAAACGCCTGGATGATTCGCTTGAGCAGGTTCATGTTCAAATGGACGAACTGGCCGATCAGGCTCGGTTTACCACGGCCGATACGTTGACGATGCAATTACCCGTCAAAGCAAATGACACTGCCAGTCAGCTTCACGAATACGCCATCACACTCTCCGATGGCAAGCGTGAGCAGGATGCCCGCAAGCCATCACTGAGTTTCGTGCCGACGCCGTACGCTGGTGATGTGCCGCGGATTGATGGTGATCTTTCCGAATGGTCCAACTTGCCAACACCGACCCGTGAGCAGCCTGTCGTTGCCTGGCGATGGGATCGTGAGAATTTGTATCTCGCGGTCAAGGCTGTGGACGAAAAACACATTCAGGATCAGCGTCCTGAAACACTCTGGCGACAGGACAGCATTCAGATCGGCCTTGGGGCATTTGATTTTGCCAACTGGGTTCGCAAGCCCATCGGCGAAATGCGCGAGTCGGATCACACGGAACTGACAGTCGGAGGCCCGGGGAGCGGCAAGGCGTTTGCCTACTGTCATGCCACCCTGAATAAACAGGCTTGTCCCATGGGAGAAGTGGGGCGTGATCCCATGCCCGCAGCGGTGATCAGTGATGGGCGAATCACCCGCTATGAAGTTGCCATCCCCATCAGTCTGGCAGGACTCAAAGCGCTGGAATCGGGTACAATTATCCGTGCCTCGGTGCTGCTTAACACAAATGATGGCGGACGCCGTGGTTACATTGAATGGTTCAGTGGCATCGGGCGGACCAAATCGCCTGATCTCTATGGCCATTTAATCCTGGAGCCGTGATTGACAGCAGGGCACATCTCTGCTCTAATACGTGACTCGAATTTGCAGAGCCGCTGTGGTTCTGAAGTTTTGTGTTCACAACGGCGTAGCCACGCCCCAGTGACACGTAGCCTCCAACAAAGGAGCCCTGATCCAAACCATAAGGACAGGGGCAAACACATGGCCAACTACACTGGTCCCAAGGTTAAACTTTCCCGTCGCGTCGGTGTTCCGATTTGCGATACCCCCAAGCACACCACCAAGCGTCAGCTCAATCCCAACGGTATGCACGGTTTCCGTGGCCGTCGTCTTCGTGACTACGGTATCCGTCTGAATGAAAAACAGAAGCTTCGCTATCACTTCAACGTGATGGAAAAGCAGCTTCGTCGCTACGTCGACAAGGCTCGTGCTTCCAAGGGTAACTCAGGTGAAATTCTCATCCAGTTGCTCGAACGTCGTCTGGACAACGTGATCCGTCGTCTGGGTTGGGCTCGCACCATCTGGGCTGCCCGTCAGATCGTCGCTCACGGTCACATCCTCGTCAACGGTGTGAAGACCGACGTTGCCAGCTTCCAGTTGAAGGTCGGCGATGAAATCACAATCAAGCCCGGCATCGAAAAACTGGTCCGTGAAAACATGGAATCCATGGCCGGCCACGAAGTCCCCGGTTGGTTGAGCTTTGACCCCTCGACCCTGACCGCCAAGGTCAACGCCATCCCGACTTCTGACCAGGTTCCCTTCGATGTGAACATGAACCTGATTATCGAATTCTACAGCTAAGCCAACCTTAGCTGACACGATTCGTCAGGAAATAGAACAACAAAGCGAGCGTTCATCACACCGATGGACGCTCGTTTTTTTGTGCTACAATGACCCGCAAGAGTCCCGAGGTACTTTCATGCGCGCGTTGGTGATCACGGTTGGATATCTATGCTTGTTTTGCCTGTCACTAACGGTCAATACATGGGGCAATGACTTTCCAATCAGCTATCACGCAGACGAGCCGGGCAAAGTCGCGCAGGTCCTGGGTATTCAACCTCGTAACCATCGACATCCACCACTGCTCCTTGACCTGACATGGATCACGCACAAGGTACGCAACACCGGCGATGGCTTTGAGCAAGTCGTCAACTCCGGCCGCTGGGTCTCGGCAATCGCTGGGGCCTTGGCGGTGGTGATGCTCACGGCAACGGCGCATCTGCTTCTGGGGGGATTACCAGCGTTCCTGGCTGGGATCATGGTGGCGTTTAATCCATCATTGATGGTCTTTTCGCATTACATGAAGGAAGACGTACTGTTATTCATGGGCTTTTCTGCCATGATTCTCACAGCGACGGTCTATTGGCGGACCGGGCGTTGGTGGGCTGCGATGTTGCTGGGCATTGCCTGCGTTCTGACCGTCATGGGCAAATACATCGGCATTGTCATGGTGCTTGGTGCACTGGTCATATTTGTATGTCGATTCAAATCACTGAAGAAAAAGCAACGGCTCATCGTAACGCTGAGTTTTGCTGGCGGGCTTGTCTCAGCGATATTGCTGTTTGGGTATCACTGGTGGGCTGATTTGAATCAAGCATTCGGCGGACTGGCTTACGAATGGAATCATGTCCGCAGTGGTCATACGGATTTGAAGTTGACCCTGCCGGGCGCCATTCTTTTTTACGGATTGGGGATCCAGGAGCAACTCCAACACTGGCCGATTCCACTAAGCCTGCTAGGTGTGTATTGGATGCTCAAGAAGCAGACATCATCAGCACGCGTGTTGACCTGCATGATCGTCGGAGTCTTATTGATCTATGGCATCTTGCTGCTGATCAGTCGCGTGCCCGGTGACCGCTATGCCTTACCGATCGTGGTAATGATCGCATGGTTTGCGGCTTTAGGACTTTGGGGGCTCGTTGTCATTTTCAGCAACAGATTCAAGCAAAAACAGAAACATTGGAAGGTGGTGGCAAGCAGCCTGCTCGTTGGTGTATGTGCTTACCAAGTTCATCAGGTCACTTATCAATTTGACCACGACGGTCGCCCTGACATGTGGCAGTGGGTACAAGCCAACCTTTCTTCATCGGATATTGTCGTTGAGGATTTTTACTGTGCGATGCCTGATCAACGCTATGAATTGCTTGTAAAACTCTACGGCAAATGGCAGCCGAAAATACGCATCAATCGCCAGGCTGCCCAGTTTGGGACATTGGATAAATTAAAACGCAGCGGTGTCACGCATGTCGCGGTGTGCAATTACAGCTATGACCGATTCATCAACACACCCGGCTTGGAGCCAACAGCCAATGACGAGGAGGCACAGGCGCGCGTGAAGCATACCAGGCAGTTCTACTGGCAGCTCTTTGCTGAGTATCCCGTTGTCTGGTCACATCAACCACGTTACAACCTGCCTGGCTTAACTTCACCGAAACTGCATATTTTCCAGTTGAATCAGGGGGACACTTCGGAGAAATCCGAGTGAAAAAAGCAAATATGGGCGGAGGGGCTCGAACCCCC
>JBICHS010000427.1:0-4625 GCA_043101135.1 Phycisphaeraceae bacterium JB051 | reverse complement strand
ACATGCATCGGGTTGATTTCATCCAGCAGCGAAATCTCCAATGAGGGTTTACGCCCCAGCTCCAGGAGCATGCCTTTGACCACACCTGATGGGCTGAGATTTAATGCAAGATTCGTTGCTGGCCAGCACCATGCGGTTCGGCGGTCGGTGTTTTCGATGATCAAGCCCTGTGCGTTAGGGCTTGCCAGTGACAACACATTGATCTTGCGTTTGGCGGCCAACGGGGGGATGGGCTCACCGGCTTTGGCGACCTGTAAATCCACAAGAAGTTTGGGACGTTCTTCCAACGGCAGACGTCCCCATTGGGGCAGGCGGACTTTCAAGGATTGCAACGCCTGGCTGGTCGCAACACGTGCATGATGCAGCAGGTCCGACCGGGCGTCCATATTGTGCTTGTTCAGAGGTACGTGACTTTCACCCATGCCAAAGGCTTTACCCATCCAACGCAACGTTACGCACACGCCCCCCAGGTTGGAAACCAGGTGCGTCGGCGGACTTTGCAGGGGATCAACTTCATCGACTTTGCCGTTGGCGATCCATTGGGTGATCTGTTTGTGCAGTTGCTGCGCGTCATCCCAGTCCACCGCAGCGACCGCAGGCAGGGCAGGTTCTGTCGGTGTCTGTGTGACTGTTGTCGACTCTGCTACCGGTGTTTGAGCCTCTGTCGGATGCGTCCATGCTGTCAATACCATGATGACGCCAAGCCACATGGCTACGAAGCATGTGTTGCGTCCAGGCAACATGCGGCATAACCGGCTTGTGTTTGGGATGCTGGCTGACGCATTTAAGTTGCTGAAAAAGCGATGGCTAAAAGTATTCGTGCGAGTCTGTGGCATGGTGGCATATCCATTGAATGGTGCATAGCGAGGAAAAAGGAGAACGCTATGCTTCAAGGGTCACTTGATTGGTTGATCCGTCTACATGTGACGCAGCCGTCGGAGTTCCGCAAACGCGTGATTATCCTGACAGTGCTGACGTTCCTGGCTTTGTGCTAGGTTTCGTCGATTATACGTCATGCATCTGGGGTTCACATCCATTTTCAGGATTAACGCCTGTCGTGCGCTTTTTAATCCAGTCATGCAAAACCATCAATGCATCGTTTAAGCCAATAACAGTCAAGTGATCAAGGCCGTTTTTAACCACGGCGTTTGCTCAAAGCACTGAGCCGCAGATCCAGGCTGGACGAGATGTGTTGGATCATCCCTGGCAGCATATTACTCCGTGTACTCTGTGTCCTCTGTGGTAAAAAAATGGCTTCTGAAGCGCATCAAAAAAAACGGAACCGACCATGGTGATCGGCTCCGTTTCATTGCATTGTCAAGTTTTTGACGTGGTGTTTTAGAACAGCAGGTGCAGTTCGGCGCGGGCCATGATCTGACCGTCCTGACCAGCACCATCGGTCTGCCAACCAGCGACGGACCAGCCGTTGGTGATCGGGTTAAAGGAGTAACCCAACTCGCCGGTGAGTTTCAGAGCGTGGCCGCGGAAGAACTTGTTAAAGCCGATGCTGGCGATTTGAAGATCTTCTTCGCTAGCCGAATCCAGGTCGCCCCATGCATAACGGGCGATCAACTGCAGATCCTGGGTTACAAACAAACCACCTTGAACCAGGGCACCATACTGATCGGTGTTGACCGTGGTTTCAGAGATGTGCTTGGCAACAAAGGCACCCATGATCGAGAAGCCCTTGTATTTGAGGGTCGCGTCGACGGTCCATGAAAGCTGCTGAGCTTCGTCAGAGGTGTCGCCGTATTCACCTTGTTCAAAGTGAACCGCACCACCGAGTAACACGAACGGATCGTTGCCCAACCAGGCTTCGGAGTCCTTGGCTTGTTTCCAGTCACCGACGACGACGGCTTCGGCACGCAGTGAGACGGCCATGCCTTCAGCATCTGAAATGGAGTTGGCGGTCACGTAACGGCTGCCACCATCGCTCAGACACAGAACGGCCTTGAGCCAGTCTTTCTTGTAGTTGATCCACAAACCTTCGGTGTAACCTTCGGAGAAGATGTTAGCCAGCGGGGTCCGATCGGGGAAGGCGATCACTGTTTCTGAAATCAGATATTCACGCCAGAATGGGACTTTTTGAGTACCGACGGTCACGGACCATGTCGGGTTGAAGACCTTGGTGATCATGGCATTAAGGGCGGTGTAGGAACCGGTTGTGCCGTGACCGTTCCAGATGAAGAACTGCCAGGAGGGGTCAATCATGTGACCTTTAAAGCCGTAACGGACTGCGGGAATTTCAAAGCCATGTTGGCCGTTGTCACCGGTGGAGTTGTCACGCAGTTGCACGCCGTAGCGGAATTCGATCATCCCCATGACGCGGAGCTTGAAGTTGCCATCTTCCGATGCCATGAAAAAGCCGTTGTTCCAGCCGGCCGTGACACCGTTTTCCAGAAGACTCGCACGGGTGTCCGCGTCGTTGAGTACTTCCTTGACCAGGGCTTTGACTTCTTCGGTGCGTTTTTCGTCAAGCCAGTTTTTGTTCTGGTCATTACGAAGAACCTGCACTTCACGGGTCAACGCATCAAGCTGCTGACGCAATTGCTGCATGGTGACCGCGTCATCTGCTTTGGCCATCGGTGCTGCGACAAAACAAATGGCAAGCATCCATAATAGATTGGTGAATTTGAACCCTTTGATTGATCTTGCGTTCATCTTGGAATCTCCGAACATGATCTCTTCTCTTCGCCACACTGACAGTCAGGTAGCTTGACGGTATGTCGAATGGACGACATCCAAACCGTTTGAGCGGTTGTTCAATCAAAGTCGGAAAGATTGGTTCTGTAATTAAGAGAAAGTGGATCAATCGGAGTAAAAAATCACTTGTTAGAGGTAATAACCTAAGTGATATGGACCTTGTTGCAGCAATCAAGTCGCAATGACAGTCAAAATGGAGTTATTGGGACATTGGCAAACGGCGTGATCAGACGATTAGCGAATGGAGAACAAAGCCATCCTTCTCCTGAAGGACGGATCGAAAAGCCGCTGTGAAACAACACCTGCAACACTTGGGCGTTGTTGTGAGATCAAATCGAATGATTGAATGCGAAGTGTTTGCCCTTACTTGCCAGCGATCATTTGTTCAAAGTCCGGTGCGCAAAGGCCGGTGTGATTTTGATAACCCACTGGATGGGATCGGTAGCGATCCCTGGCTTCCCATTGGTGAGACAGAAAGTCGTCACCTGTTTCTTTGAGGTATTGATCAAAGAGTTGGCGGTGACGGTTCAGTTCGTCCTGGTATGCCGGATCATGAATCAGGCTGCGTTTTTCGCTGGGGTCTTTTTCAAGGTCGAAGAATTCTTCACCCTTGGAGTTGCCCACGTCTTCGAGATAGCGCGTGTATTTGTAGCGGCCGCTGCAGAGCATACGCCCGGGCTCGACGGTGTAGCCCCACTCGGTATGCCAATGACTCACGACATACTCCCGCTGCTGGCCGGACTTCTCACCGGTAGCAAAGGGCAGCATGGAATAACCGTGCCCGGGTTGGGCGTCGGGCATGCACGTTGCTGCGATGTCACAAAGCGTGGGCGCCAAGTCCATCAATGAGAACAAACCGTCATCAAGCCATTTACCTTGCTGCGGGATGCCTTTGCCCGAGAAGATCATCGGCACGCGTGTGGTCTGTTCGTAGAAGCTGGTGTGCTTGGTGGTCATGCCACGTGCCGCAACGTTGTCCCCGTGATCAGCCATGAAGATGATGGTGGTGTTCTCACGTTGACCGGATTCATCGAGTGATGCGAGGATGCGCCCGATGTTGCGGTCAGTCATGTCGATGTAGTGATAGTAAGCTGCCAGATAGTGTTGGAAGTTTTCAGCGGTCCAGCCTGCGGTCTGGGCCTGGCGGCGATGGGCGCAGCAAATGTACTGCACACTCCGTGGGCGGTTGGCCATGTCCTCAAATTCAAAGTTGTCAGGCAACGGTGGCAGTGGCCCATCAGGATATGCCGGGTTGCCATGTTCACCGATGAATTCACCAATGTAGCCGCAGATGTTATGTGGGTTGTTCAGATCAGTTACAGCTGCGAATGGTTTGTCCAGCGTTTTACCTGCCATGGCTCGGAAGTAGTGTTCGACCTGGCGCGTCGTGCCTTCATCCCAGAACGAGTCATAGTTCAGTGGCCAGCCATCGGGATCTTCGAAGACCACCTCTTCGCGGGGCATTTGTTCAAAGCCGTTGAGTCCGCCGTAGTCGTGATTCTTGCCGAAGTGAATCGCGTGATACCCGGCTTTGACCAGTTGCTGGCCCAGTGTTGGGATGCCTTGTTCGTGGACATCTTTATTTTCAAAATCACCACCATTGGAGACCACCCCTGTCTGGTGAGGCAGACGCCCAGTCCAGAAGCTTGCGCGCACCGGGCCACACAATGGATACTGCGAATAGACCCTGCCTAACCCGACACCATTGTTAAACAGCGAGTCGATGTTGGGTGTTTTAACATATTGATTACCTCGACACCCGATGGCATCGAAGGTCAGTTGGTCTGCGATGATTAAAAGAATATTTTGCATGATGGCATCCAAACATACCATCGACTCTTGAGTTTGCAATTAGGCATGCTTCCGCAGTATTGCCAACGCTAGTGTTGCGCTGCAGTAGGTAGGTCGTGTTTGAGCTCATC
>JBICHS010000426.1:0-8559 GCA_043101135.1 Phycisphaeraceae bacterium JB051 | reverse complement strand
CCCCATGCCGTTTTCACCATGAATGCGGGTGTGGGGTATATTCATCATGTGTTGCCGAATCAGGACTTTGTCAGCGGTGAGTTTAATGATCTGAGTTTTTTACCTGATGGGGCGACAAGTTTTGGGATGCAGAATCAGGTTCTTACATGGATGGATTGCCGTTGGCTTCACACGGAAGAACCCGGTGCGTTGCCGGCACCTAAATACTCAGATGAGCAACTTTTTGCCTTTGTCGAACATCACCGCAAGGTTGGCAGCGCCGTGACCTTGAACATCGGTATCTATGAGGATGGGACCTTGGCTGCTGAGTCCCTTGAACAATTGACACGCATGTCTGATCACCTTGCACATTGCAGTGTCTCCTGATCATTTGTGCCCGTCTGAAAATTTTGCCCATGCTGCAGCGTGAAGTGTCATTGCCGGGTATCATGTTGGACACGATAAACCATTAACCCGAGGGCACACTCATGACTAACAATTGGGATATGAATTTAACCGAAGAATCGCTGCAGCCTGTTTCCCAGGTACCGGCAGCGGCGCGTGCAACCTTTATTCGCAAAACCTATATCCATCTGCTTTTTGCAGTGCTCGCATTTGTCGGGCTTGAAACGCTGCTGCAGATGACGCCTGCTGCCAGAATGATGACCGAGTCGATCATGGGCGCAGGACGATTCGGTTGGCTCATTGTCATGCTCCTGTTTGTGGGTGTGAGCTGGGTGGCTGACGGTTGGGCACGCAACTCCGTGTCTCTGGGCAAGCAATACCTTGGCCTTGGCTTGTATGTCATGGCGCAGGTGTTGATCTTCGCACCGATGCTGTTTATTGCCAACGTTTATCATCCCGGTGTCATTCAGCAGGCTGCGATTTACACCATGATCCTCTTTGCAGGTTTGACCGCGGTGGTCTTTTTGACCGGCAAGGATTTCTCCTTCCTCGGTGGGATTCTGGGGATCGGGATGATCGCTGCCATCGGCTTTATCGTGATGTCCATTATCTTCGGCTTTGGTGTTCCGCTGCTGTTCACCTGCCTGATGATCGTGCTTGCCTGCGGTTACATTCTCTATGAAACCTCCAAGGTGCTTCACACGTACAACACGCGTCAGCATGTCGCTGCATCGTTGGCCTTGTTTGCTGCCGTCGCCTTGTTGTTCTGGTACCTGCTGCAACTGTTCATGAGCCGTCGTTAATCCGACTGCTGAATCAATTAATTGAATTGAAAAAAGGCGCCCGTGTTGGACGCCTTTTTTCATTTGCAGATCGCTCGAACTTTGAAATGGATTCAAATCAGTTCAACTCACCGACGCGGCGGGGGAAAGCCTCCGCCTTGCGGTGGGCGACGGTCAAAGCTGCCCTGATTGGAGCGACCATCGCGACTGGAGCGATCTGCACCTGGCCCCTGATTGCCTCCCATACTCTGCGGGGAAAAACTCGGGAGTGTGGATGTGCTGGGGGTGACGATCTGGACTTCATCAGGATTGATGTTACGCACCAAGCGGACATAGTTGTAAATGCGAATGTCATCGCCTTGCGGGCCGTGACCTTGTGAATAGCGACTTGGATTGCCACTCTTGGGATCACTGCGTTGAGCACCTGCACCGTGGACATCCATCCACTGTTTGGCTTGGCTGCTTCGAGGCGGTGAGAAGTACCCCATCGCACGTCCAAAGCAGACGTAATTGGCGTTGACGAAATTCGGAGCATCGTAATGCGTTGTACTGGTCCAGAAGTAGGATTCGGCTTTGGTGATATCAAAAATGGGGTCGATGGCAGCGGTGCGTTTGGAAGCATCTGAGGCTTGAGGAGCACGGGTGTAATCGACAAGGCTTTGCAATTCTTTGGAGTTGGGTAAACGCCAATCACTGTAGCCTGCGGTCTTGTTGGTTTGAGCATACTTCAAAGCTGAGGCCCAATTCATGGCTTGTTGCGAGTCTGCCCTGGTCCACATCAGGCCGGTCGCCTGGTCGGAGATGGTGCCGTCGGAGTTGTCGACAAACTTGTTCTTGCCGTATTCGGGATTACCACGGACATACCGGACATAGCGTGAAAAGTGGCGGTGGGGATAGCCCTTGATGCGCCCGTCCGCAAAGTTCACGCCAAAGACGGTGGGTTGATTGCCCATGGTGGTGCCGACATACTCGGTTGCGGAGATGTATTGCGCGTCAATGATTCGGGCGTTTTTGTTGGTTGCATTGCCCCATTCGAAGTTAAAGTATTTCGTGTCGATGTAGGGGGTCGGATTCCGACGTGTGACGCTGCCGTTAAAGTCGATGAGCGAGTAGAGTTCCTTGATGGTGGGTAATCGCCAATCGTCATAGCCTGCTGTGCGATTGGATGATGCACTGGACTTGGCCTGCTGGAAGTTCATGTTGCGATGAAACTGTTTTTCCCACATCAACCCGGTGACCAGATCGGAGATCGTACCGTCACCGTTGTCCTGGTAGCGTGGTGGGTTACTGCTGTATTGCGCATCCTGCCCGAAGTAGGTTGAGCCTTTTCGTGGGATGGATTTGAGCTGCCCGCGATTGCCAAAGATGTGAGCTTGATTGGTATCGACGTTGGGGTAGGTCCATTGGGTGGATGTGCTTTGATCCTGAGCGTGGGTGTTGTGGGTCAGGTTGGCTGCCAATAGCACAACGATCAATCCGCAAGCGATTTTTTTCATGATTCACTCCCATTTGTTTCTCTTCACACCAGCTTCTCTTTGAGTTCAACGGCTCGCATGCCGGTTTATTGCAAAGTTTTTCTGGCCCGGTTTGACGTTGTCTTCATACCGTGCCTACCATCCATGAATGCTCTTGTGTTTATGTGTGAACAATATTGGGGAACGATGATGGCAGTTTGGTGTAAAAATTGGCTTTACCTTTTGGGGATTGGTTTGATGATGCATGGGATGAATGCTCAAGCGATGGGGAAGTTCAAAGGTGCATTGATGGATGCTCAGCAGATGCAGCAAACCATCGAACGCGTTCTTGCGGTTGAGCCGCGTCGCCGTGATGCCAAGACCATTGACTGGTATGTGATGAAAATGGATGAGAAAGGCAATTGGCCTGATATTGATTATGCCAACAAACGTCGCGCCAGTTGGACGCCTATGGATCACACCCAGCGACTCAAAGACATGGGGCTTGCCTATTACGATATGAAACCTAACGATCCGAAGCGCGAGATACTCAAACAAAAAACCATTCTCGGCATTGATCGTTGGCTTGAGATGAAACTGCAAAGCCCCAACTGGTGGCATAATCAGATTGGTGTCCCGTTGGGCTTTGCGATCGCAGGACTGAGCCTGAGTGATGCCTTGCCCGATCAAACGCGCGATCAAATGGTGGCACTGCTCAAGAAGCATGTCCGTATTGGTATGACCGGTGCCAACAAAGTCTGGCTGTCTCAGAATGTGGTCTTGCGCGGTTTGCTTGAGGGCAATGCGTCGGATGTCAAAGCGGGGATCGACAGTATCACCGACGAAATCTTTGTCAGTCGCAAGGAAGGCATTCAGCCAGACATGAGCTTTCATCAGCATGGCCCAATTCTCATGTCCAACAGTTACGGTCTTGCTTTCCTATCGACCAATCTGCGTTTTATGCAGATTGTCGAAGGCACAGCCAACGCGTTTTCACCTGAAAAAAAGGCGATTCTCACCAACCTGCTATTGGATGGCACGGGATTGATGACGTTTAAAAACCAAACCGCAGCAGCGAGCATGGGACGCTCATCTTCCCGCAAGAATGCACTGAAGCGAAATCTTGCAGGCTACTACCGACAGCTGCTTGCCTGTGATCCGCCACGCCGTGATGAAGTCGAAAAAGCCCTGAAGGTTCAGGAAGGCAAACAGCCTTATCCCGCGATCAATCGCATGTACTACGCTTCGGATTTTATGATCCATCAGCAACCGGATTGGCATCTGTCCATCAAGCTCTTTTCCAATCGCACGTACAATTCCGACGGCCCGGTGAATACCGAAGGTCTGGAGAACGGCTACATGAGTCATGGCAGTGCTTTTCTGCAACGCGGTGGTCAAGAATATCTGAACCTTGCAGGCGTGTGGGATTGGCAATACCTCCCGGGAACCACCGTCGGTGTATCACCAAACTATCAAGGCAAACTCAAGAAACACAACGGCTCAAAGATTACCGGCGGTGTCAGTGATGGTCAGGTTGGGACAATCGGCATGACACTGAATTTTGACGGTCTACATGCCAACCTCGCGTGGTTTTGTTTTGACGATCGCTACGTGGTTCTGGGCTCAGCAATGAAGCATGATCGGAATCTACCCATCGTGACGACCTTGGATCAATGTCATCTCAAGAGCACCATCTATTTGCCGGGTACACAAGGTATACCAGTGGCCTTGGCGGATGATGTCACAGGCAAACTCTCGGATGCCAACTGGCTGTGGCATGACGATGTGCTTTACGTCAATCAGGGACAAAGTGCGACATGCCTTGGCCCACGAACTCAAACGGGCAGTTGGGGCAGGATCAATATCAGTTACCGAGGCGAGCCTAACGAAAAGGCTGATGTGTTTCGGGCGTGGCTTGAACATACGCAGCCGAGATTTGCTTACACGGTGTATCCCAATGTCCCGGTTGAAAAAGCGGCTGCATTGGCTGGGGCTAAAGATGTTCATGTTGTCTCTCAAACCGAATCGGCTTTGGCGGTCTATCGTGCTGATGAAAAGATCGGTATGGCAATCTTTCATCAACCATCTGCCGTGCGATTCAGTGATCAATGGTCGGTGACTGTGGATCAGCCTGTTGCGTTGATCCTTCGTGAGGCAAGTAACAAGAAGACTGAAATATCCCTGGCATCATTGACACAAACAGATGCATCTGTGACGGTCACGATCAATGGTCGAGCACAAACCCTGGCATTGCCTGACGGGCAAAAAGCAGGCAGTGCTCTGACGATTCGCTGGGATTGATCAGCCTGCGCTTTATGACTGTGGCTGTGATATATTGGAGCAACATGAGTCAACGCGAGCCCCATTCACAGCTGCAATCCATCGACCGCCGAAAGCTTTTGCTTCAAGGCTTGTTTCTGATCGCGTTGACGTATCTGATCTACAGTCCCGCATTTTTTGGTGGCTTGATTTTTGATGATATTGGTCATCTGTTTCAAGATCGGCGGATTCGTTCGTTTGCAGGATTGATTAAAATCTGGCTTCACCCAACGCAGGATTATCAGCATCAATACTACCCGCTGACCAGCACGACATTCTGGTTGATGCATCAGCTCTGGCAGTTCAATACGCTGGGGTATCATCTGGTCAACATCGGGTTTCATGCGTGCAATGCGCTACTGCTTTGGCGATTGCTCAAACTGCTTCATGTTCCAGGCAGTTACTGGGCAGCCATGTTCTTTGCAGTATGCCCGGTTAACGTGCAGTCGGTGGCATGGATCATTGAACTTAAAAACGTCCAATCCTGTTTCTTTTATCTGGCATCGGCTGTGATGTTCGTGCAGATGCGACAGGAGCGCGAAAAAGTGCGCTGGGGGTTGTATGTCCTGGCGATCGTGTTTTTTGCCTGCGCGTTACTGAGTAAAGCCGCAACGAGTTCGCTGCCTGCTGGGTTACTTTTGATCCTGCTTTGGAAACGACAGGGGACGTTTAAACGTGATGCTGCTTTACTGATTCCGTTTGTGATCATGGGCGCGAGCTTTGCAGTTTGGGTCAAAGGACTGGAAGAGAATTTCAGCGGTGCCGGGGTTGACCTGGGGTTATCCACTGCAGATCGTTGGGCGTTGTTTGGGCAGACACTTTGGTTTTATGCCCGTCAGTTGTTGCTGCCGATCGATCTGCGTTTTGTGTATCCCAAGTGGGAGGTCAACGCAGCGGAGTTATTGCAGTGGCTACCCACAGCAGGGGTGGTCATCGTGATCGCCATACTGGTGAAGATGATCAAACGCTGGGGGCTCGGCCCATTGATGGGGATGTTGTACTTTGTCATTGCCATTGGCCCGTTGGCTTTCGTGTCCGTTGCCTACATGCGTTATTCCTACGTGGCCAACCACTGGGTTTACTGGGCGAGCATGGGGTTTTTGACACTGTTTGCCACAGCCGTTTTCCAGATGATCCCGCATCACAAAGCCCGTGTTGTGATCATGCTCGCATTGGTTCTGCTCATGGGAGGGCGCAGTTGGTCACACACTCCTGTGTATCAATCCCCAACGCGCATGTGGCGACATGTGCTTGATGCCTATCCCCAGTTGTCTTTGGCCCATCTGAATTATGCCAACGATATCCGTAAGACCGATGTGGATCTGGGCTTCAAGCATTACCAGTTTGCCATGCTTTACAACCCATATGACTATCGCCCGCGGTTTGGTTTGGGAACGCTGTACCTGCAGCAGGGCAATCCGCAACTATGCCGGTTCTATACCACGCAGGCTTTACTCTATAACCCCTATGCCCAGAACGTTCAGTATCAAAATGCACGCTGCTTGATCGTGTTGGGGCAGGTTGACAAAGGTCAGAACGTTCTGGAAAAATTGCTTAAGCGCAATCCGGATCACTTTGAATCCATTGTGCTTTTGGCACATGTCTACCTGATTCAAAACCGTGTTGATGATGCTGCAAAACTTGCTGATCACGCTGTGGTGATCGATCCAACTGATAAGCAAACGCTTGGTGTCATCGGCATGATTCAGGCCAGGCAAGGTGAATTTGAGTCGGCCAAAGAGAACCTGCTTAAAGCCGTCAGCAGTAATCCCAAGTTTTTTGATGGCTTGTTAACGCTGGGGGTGATCAATCATCAGCAAGGTAACTTGGGGGCAGCACAGATGTACTACCAACGCGTGTTGGACAATGAGCCTCTGAGTACACCGGCTAACGAGAAACTCGGGCTGCTGCTTTGGGAACAGGGGCATTGGCAGCAAGCCATGACACATTGCCTGATCCCTTACCGCGCAGACGCTTCGCGCGTGTTGGCCGGGCGCCGCGCCGCGGATGCCATGGGACACCTTGGGCAGATTGATGATGCCCTGAAGCTGTTCCGTGAAATTTACCAGCAGGGTAACCGCTCCCCGCAATTGCTCAACGAATTGGCCTGGGTGCTGGCAATCAAGGCCGACCCCAAAGCCCTGATGCTTGCCAGGCAAACTGCCGAGATGACCCATCATCAGGTCGCTTTGGTGCTCGACACCCTGGCAACGGCGTACGCGGCGACGGGGGATTTCGAGCAGGCAGTCACGTGGTCTCAAAAAGCTCTTGAGATTGCCAAGGCCAACGGGGAAAAACAGTTGGCAGCCGGTATCCAGATGCGCCTGGAACGCTTTAAGCAGCAGCGGCCCTGGACGGACTATCCGCGCACCCCCAACTGAACCCACATCATCAAACCCACGCTAACTTCCCCTGTGACAGATCACTGTTTACATGTCCGGATTTCTTGGTATCCTATTCGTTCGTACCGTTAAGAATAGGAAGAAAACCATGAATTACGTTGTCCCGGTTCAAACGCACGATCAGCTTGCCCAGGCCGCTTTTGCCGCCCGCAAGTTCAACCCCACCGAATGCGAACAAGCTGCCAAGTTCTGCAACATGGCTGCCTGGCATGGCATCAAAACCCACAACCTCATCAAGGCACTGCACCTGGACCACCTGTTCGGTTCAGGCAACACCACCAACCCCGGTTGTGTGCCCAACGCCACCATCATCAAGCGCACCTCCAAGTTCGAAGCTGCCCAGAAGTGGGACGCCCAGAAGAAGCTCGGCCAGGCAGTCGCCTTTGAAGCCATCGAAGCAGCAGAAAAGATGGCGGACAAATACGGCGTGGGCATTGTCTCCGTCGATCAGGCTTTCCACTACCTCTGGGGTGGTGGTTACGTCATGGAATCGGCCAAACGCGGTTACATCGCTTACACCAACTGCACCGCAGCACTCGCTGAAGTCGTCCCCTTTATGGGTAAAGGTGCAACGCTCGGCACCAACCCGCACTCATGGGGCTTCCCCACCACCGATGCCATCGGCTTCCCCGTCGTGATCGACTGGGCAACCTCCACCGTCGCCATGGGTCGCGTTCAGCAGTTCAAGCGTGAAGGCAAGCAGCTTCCGCCCAACGCAGCGGTCGACAAAGATGGCAAGCCCACGCAGGACCCCAACGAAGTTTCCGCACTGCTTCCCTTCGGTGCTCACAAGGGCTACGGCCTGTCACTGATCAACGAATTGGTTGGCGGCTTTATCGGTGGCTCACTGCCGACGCTTCGTTCACGTCCTGAAAATGCAGGCGTTGGCGAAAAGACCACGCCCAACTTCTTCTTCCAGGTCATCCACCCCGATGCCATGGATTGCGGCGCCTTTGCTTGTGGTCGTAACCAGAAGTCCAACATCAAAGCTGTCATCGAGGACGTGCTGGGTCATGGCAACGAAGGTTGCATCCTTCCCGGCCAGATCGAACATCAAGCTGCCGTGCAATCCGAGAAGGCCGATGGCCTGATCTTCACCGAAGCCGAAATCAAAGAACTCTCCGAAGTCGCCGCCGAATGCAAATGCGATTTCGACGTCGCCAGCTTCAAGACGATCGACTGAAACGATAACGCGTAGATGTCACGTTACACTGAGCA
>JBICHS010000425.1:0-9584 GCA_043101135.1 Phycisphaeraceae bacterium JB051 | reverse complement strand
GCTCTTCCGATCTAGAGAAACTGGAACTTCGTGTGCACGGGATTGGAACCGACACAACGCATTTACACATTCTGGCGAGTTGGGCAGATGAACGTACGTGGGATGCACTGCGACAACGACTCAAACGTGCATTGACGTATCAGCTCAATGATCTGAACAAACAACACTGGTTCACACGTGCAGGCAGTCGCAAGCGAGTAAAGGATCGTGAGCATTTTGAATATCTGATCTCGGAGTATATTCCGAAGCATCAAGGTGAGAAATGGTTTGAAGAGCGTGAAGACACTGTAAACAAGGCATCAGCGACACGCAGTGTCGCAGCTATTGCAAAGACGGTTTAACATTGCTTTTTGATGTTTGTTGTTTCATGTATTCAAACGCGTGACACAATAGCTGCAGCACTGCTTGCTGCTGACGCGACGAAGTCGCGCTTATTGCATAGACATATCTGTGTCTTCTGCAAGATTAAGTGTCTCATGCGTATCACAAAACAGAAACGCGAATATACGCGATGAACAAGTGATTTTTGTGTATCGCGTCTGCATGGACTTTCTTTTTGACGATTGTGTCTGAGTTAAACGAACGCAATAGCTGCAGCACTGCGTGCTGCTGACGCGACGAAGTCGCGCATATTGCAGAGACGGTTCTGTTTTCGTCAGTGAGATTGTGTCACGACAACGCATCATAAATAAAAAACGCTGACACACTTGATGAGTATGTCAGCGTTTTTGTTTTGATTTTCACTGCGACGAGTTCATCATCGCGTGGTTATCTTACTTGGCCATGTTACGGAGCACCGTGTGCAGGATGCCGCCGTTGCGGTAGTAGTCGACTTCCACGGGGGTGTCGATGCGACATTGCGTGGTGAACTCGACCTTGCTGCCATCTTCCTTGGTGGCGATGACGGTGATGTCCTGACGGGGCTTGACGGCATCGTCGATGGCAATGTCGAAGGACTCGGTACCGGTGAGGCCGAGGCTGTCAGCGTCCTGCCCGTCCTTGTACTGCAGGGGAAGCACGCCCATGCCCACGAGGTTGGAGCGGTGGATACGTTCGTAGCTCTTGGCGATGACGGCTTTGACGCCCAGGAGGAAGGTGCCCTTGGCTGCCCAGTCACGGCTGGAACCCATGCCGTAGTCGATACCAGCGAGGACGACCAACGGGGTGCCTGCTTCCTTGTAGTTCTGGACCGCGTCATAGATGAAGCTGACCTTGCCGCCGGGTGCGTCCTGACCGATTGCCGGGTCGTTGTAGGGGTTGACGGGATCTTTGCCGGTGAAGTCAACGGTGTAGCCGCCTTCGGTGCCGGGGGCGAGTTGGTTTTTCACGCGGATGTTGGCAAACGTGCCACGGGTCATCACGCGGTCGTTACCACGACGTGAGCCGAAGGAGTTGTACATCGACACGGGCACGCCGTTGTCATCCAGATACTTGGCGGCAGGCGTGTGACGTTTGATCGCGCCGGCGGGGCTGATGTGGTCAGTCGTCACCGAGTCTGCAAGCTTGGCTAAACAACGTGCACCAGCGATCGGTGCGATCGGCTTGACGTCGGGGGTGAGTCCCACGAAGAAGGGCGGTTCCTGCACGTAGGTGGATTTATCACTCCATTGGTACAGCGCGCCGGTGGATGATTGGATGGCTTGCCAATCTTCGCTGCCGGTGAAGACGTCTTGATACATGGAGACGAATTGTTCACGGGTCACGCAGCTTTTGACCAGTTCATCGACTTCAGCCTGGGTGGGCCAGATGTCCTTGAGGTAGACCGGGTTGCCATCTTTGTCGGTGGCCAGGGGATCTTTCTGCAGGTCGATATTGACGGTACCGGCAATGGCGTAGGCGACGACCAGCGGCGGGGAAGCAAGGTAGTTGGCCTTGATGTCCGGGCCGATACGACCTTCAAAGTTACGGTTACCTGAAAGCACCGAGCAGGCGACGAGGTTGTTTTCGTTGATCGCCTTGGAGATCGGTTCGGGCAGCGGGCCGGAGTTACCAATGCAGGTGGTGCAGCCGTAGCCCACGAGGTTAAAACCAAGGGCGTTGAGATCATCCCAAAGTTGAGCTTTGGTGTAGTACTCGGTGACGACTTTGGAGCCCGGTGCCATGGATGTTTTGACCCACGGTTTACGGGTGAGGCCCAGGGCGTTTGCTTTCTTGGCAACCAGACCTGCTGCCATCATCACATCAGGGTTGGAAGTGTTGGTGCAGGAAGTGATGGCTGCGATGCAGACGTCACCGTCCTTGAGGGTGAAGGTCTGGCCGTCGTATTCGACTTCGACACCGGTTTCAGGTTCGGCTTCGAGGACGGCGGTACCGCCTTCGGTGGCCATTTCGGTGTTCCCGTCTTTGGCGCCGGTTGCACGACCGAAACTTGCCAGGGTTTTTTCCCATTGCGGTTTCATGTCGGTGAGATCGATGCGGTCCTGCGGGCGCTTGGGACCGGATAGTGCGGGGACGACGGTGGACATGTCCAGTTCCAGATCGTCGGTGTAGACCGCCTGGTTGTCATCGGTACGCCAGAAGCCGTTGGTTTGGCAGTATTGCTTGACGGTATCAATGAGTTTTTCGTCGCGGCCGGTCAGACGCATGTATTCGAGCGTCTGGTCGTCGATGGGGAAGAAGCCGAGGGTCGCACCGTATTCGGGTGCCATGTTGGCGATGATGGCACGGTTGGCCAAAGTCATGTTCGCAAGACCGGGGCCGTGGAACTCGCAGAACTTGCCGACCACGCCGTGGGCTCGGAGCATCTGGGTGATGCGGAGAACCAGGTCGGTGGCAGTGACGCCTTCCTTGAGCTGGCCGGTGAGCTTGATGCCAACGACTTCGGGGATGAGCATGAAGATGGGCTGACCGAGCATGATGGCTTCAGCTTCGATACCACCGACACCCCAACCGACGACGCCCAGGCCGTTGATCATGGTGGTGTGGCTGTCGGTGCCGACCAGGGAGTCGGGATACAGCGTGTCACCGTTGTCCCAAACGCCTTTAGCCAGGTATTCGAGGTTGATCTGGTGAACGATACCGGTTGCAGGCGGGACCACGCGGAAGTTTTTGAAGGCCTGCTGACCCCACTTGAGAAACTCGTAGCGTTCGTTGTTACGCTCAAATTCCTTTTCGGAGTTGATGGTGAGAGCCACGTCACTGCCAAAGGCATCGACCTGCACGGAGTGGTCAATGACCAAGTCACAGGGCACCAGCGGGTTGACCTTGGCGGCATCGGCTTCGTTGCCGGTCATGCGGACAATACCTGCACGCATGGCAGCGAGGTCCACGACGGCAGGCACGCCGGTGAAGTCCTGCAGGACCACGCGACCGGGCATGAAGGGGATTTCGACTTCGCCGACGTTCTTGGCGTCATAATTGGCCAAGGCATTGACGTGGTCGGAGGTGTAAACGTATTCATCAACATTGCGGAGAACCGCTTCGAGCAGCACCTTGATGGAGTAAGGCAGCTTGTTGACCTGTTCACCAAGGGTGCTCAGGTTGTAGATGGTCTTGTCGCCCAACGGCGTGCTAAGCGTCTGTTTTGCGGTTTCGCGGGGGTTTGCCATGGATAGCCTCTTGATTTTGGAGTCAATTTGTCAGGTCATTTCAACCGTGCAGAAGGCGAATCTTAGCATGAATCGTCCAAGATTTCGACTGGCAAAGCGTCGCAGCAACGTCACAAACTCCTGATAACAAGACATTTTTAACCATTGAGAATAGGGGCCTTGCCTGATCCCAACGCGACTTGGCGCTTCAGATGTCAATCTGGTGCCCGTTTGAAGGTATGTCAACGCATCGGGCACCAGGTTGACACCCGGTGCTCAATGTGCAACAGGCTCGCGTTGTCAGGCAACCCGATGCGAAGTCCAATAACCCACGTCTGATAAGAAAATTTCCCAGAAAAATTGAACATTGTTCAGCAAGGCTGCAATTTTCTGCTGGACTTTAGCGTTATTTGACTAGAATGAACATAATTCACAATCGCCGAATTGCCTAACCGCTACAAACCCAATCAACGTCCGTTTTGTTGAAAGGGTTATTCGGAATTCGCTGGCTCGCATCCAATCACGGGTTAGCTTTGCGTCAGGAAGTTTTGCTTAGTCCAGGAAGCACGGCAACTGACATGGAAGGCCTTGAAAATGAGCGATGGAATGATCACCGAATCTCACATGACCATGCTCCGCGAAGAGCTGGCTGAACTGCGCGACCACATGCAATCGGGTGGGACTGACGAAGGTCGCATTGGCAATCTGCTGAATATGACCGAACGCATGGCAGAAAGTGCTGCTGACGGTCCCTTTGAAAAACAACTCACCCTCATCCAGGGGCTGCTTCGCGCAGTCGCTGAAAATACGCACTACCAGATCGTCATCCGCAAATACTCCGCGGCATTTGACCGACTGGGGCGATAAACGCACATTGATCATCTCGCGTATCAGCAGCACGCAGTGCTGCAGCTATTGTCGCGTATGTCATCAACAGCAGTGTAAAATAGCTGCGACACTGCGTGTCGCTGATGCATGGAAGATGCAATAAAAAACAGCACCGTGCCATTCGCCTCGCACCGTGCTGTGAATGATCGATTTAATGTCTGATCGTCTTACGATTTCTTTGCAGCGATCGCACGTTTGAGTGCAGCCTCACCGAAGGCAACGTTCAGCAATTCGTCGACATTTTCAACGAACACAAACTTGCACTTCTTTTTGACCTGCGGGTCGACTTCTTCAAGATCACGTTCGTTGTGCTTGGGCATGATGATGGTCTTGACGCCGACGCGCGATGCGGCCAACGATTTTTCTTTAACGCCACCAATGGGTAACACCAGACCACGCAGCGTGATCTCACCGGTCATCGCAAGGTGCGATTTCACGGGCAAATCAAGCAGCAATGACACCAGTGACGTGAACATCGACACGCCTGCAGACGGGCCATCTTTGGGCACCGCACCAGCGGGGACGTGAATGTGCACATCAAGTTCGTCGAGCTTCTTGATGTCGATGCCCAGCTTGTTGGCACGACTTTTAAGCAGGCTGATTGCAGCGGAAGCCGATTCTTTCATGACGTCACCAAGCTGACCGGTGATGGTGATTTTGCCAGAACCGGGATAGCTGGTGGTTTCGATGAAGAGAATCTCGCCACCCACAGCGGTGTACGCCAAGCCGACGACCACACCGGGGACCTTGGTGCGGTCATCCATTTCGCGGAAGTGTTTTTCCGGTCCAAGGTGTTCACGCACTGCTGCTTCATCGACGGAGATCACCTTGGTGGACTTTCTTTTTGCCTTGGCTACGGTAGCTGCAATGCTGCGACATACCGAACCGATCTGACGTTCCAGATCACGCACACCTGCTTCACGGGTATAGTCTTCAATCGTCTTGCGGATGGCCTTGATGTTCCATTTGCACTTGGACTTCTGCAGGCCGTTTTCTTCAAGCTGACGCGGGACAAGATACTTCTTGGCAATGTGCGTTTTGTCGTTGTCCGTATAGCCGGGGATGTCGATGATTTCCATACGGTCGCGCAACGCAGGGGGGATATTCTCCAGGTAATTGGCGGTACAAATGAAAATCACCTGAGACAAATCAAACGGCAAATCAAGGTACCGATCCACAAACGCGTCGTTCTGTCGTGGGTCAAGCACTTCAAGCAATGCCGATGCCGGATCACCACGGAAGTCCGCGCCAAGCTTGTCGATTTCGTCAAGCATCATCACCGGGTTGTTGGTGCCCGCGCGTTTGAGTTCCTGCACGATACGCCCGGGCATCGCACCGATGTACGTCCGACGATGGCCACGAATTTCAGCTTCATCACGAATGCCACCAAAGCTCATGCGCACGAACTCGCGCCCCAGCGCATCAGCAATGGAATGACCCAGCGAGGTCTTGCCCACACCCGGAGGTCCGACGAGGCAGAGGATCGGCCCGCGTCCAGTTGGGTTGAGCTTACGCACTGCAAGGTATTCAATGAGACGACGCTTGACCTTGTCCAGGCCGTAGTGATCACGGTCGAGGACTTTCTGAGCGCGTTCCAGATCCAGGTTGTCTTCACTGGCGATTTGCCAAGGCAGATCCGCAACCAGTTCCAGATACGACAGGATCATCGAATACTCAGGCGATGCAGGTGGGATCGACTCCAAACGGTCGAGTTCCTTGATCGCATCAGCCAAGGCTTTCTCGGGTGGGTTGGCTTCTTCGATTCGGTTACGCAACTCAATGAGCGTGGTATCGGAGTAGCCATCCATACCTTCACCCAGTTCGTTCTGGATGGCTTTGAGTTGTTCACGCAGGAAAATCTTGCGCTGCGTTTCACCAATGCTTGAATGGACATCTTCCTGAATCTTTTGCTGAAGCTTGAGGATTTCCAGTTGGGCAGAGACATGCTGATGCACCAGGCGGATGCGCTTGGCAACGTCGCGTTCTTCCAAAAGATCCTGCTTCTGCTGTACGTCCAGATTCAGGTTCGCACCCAAAAAGTCCGCCAGATTGCTGGGGTTGTCGATGTTCAGCAGAACGTTGACCGCCTGGTCCGGCGCGTTGGGCGCCAGTTCGATGAGCTGACGGGCCTGTTCGCGGAGTTGTTCGACGCCTGCGAAGAATTTCTTGCCCGTGCCCGGTTGCTCGTTGATCGGCTCGTGACGACAGACGAAGTATGGCTCGGACTGCTCGAACTTTTTGATCTTGATACGACCCAGACCATGCACCAACAGTGAGATGGTGTCGTCGGGCTCATTCATCATTTTCACGACGATGGCAGCTGTCCCCACGGTGTAGAGATCATCAATGCCGGGGTCTTCCTGTTCCTCTTCATGCTGGGTGACCAACGCGATGATCTTGGAGTGTGGCAAACATTCTTCGAGCATCTTCCGACTCTTGGGCCGACCGATTCCCAAAGGCATCACCGTGCCGGGGAACATCACCACGCCGCGGATCGGCAGGACCGGCAGCTTACTGGGAATCTTGAAATTACCTTGATCATCCACTGAATCAGGGTCCAGTGGCACGTCGATCACTTCTGAGTGCATATTGCCTTCTTCATCCACAAAATTCACGATTGGCGTTCTATCTTGGTTCACAGTTTTTTCCAAAGGGACTAGCGACTAGGGACTGGGGACTAGAGTCGGGAATCGTTCCGTAGGTTTTGGGTTTCTTCAACCCTAGTCCCTAGTCGCTAGTCCCTAGTCCCTTCTCTCTCACCCCTGCGATCGCAACGGCAAGGTCACCCACAAATACCCGTCGGTGTACCTTGTCATGATCCGATACGTGTCGATCGGGTCCGGCAGCGGGACTTCCTTGCAAAACGGCCCGTGGTCGATTTCCATGCACAGTATCTTGCATGTCTCGTCGGTCGTTCGACGCGGGTCAGGTGCCTGACGCACGCCACGGATCAAAAGCGTCTGGCTTTGAATCTGCAGGTCGATCTTACTCACGTCCATGCCCGAGATATCAATGCAGACTTCCACGCGTCGGGACATCTGGTAGACGTTGACGGTGGGTGCCCAACTGTCATTGGGTTGAAAATCCCCGCTACGCCACTTCCAACTCCCGCCGGGCCCCTGGCTGCAATTGCTTTTGCCCGTGGGATCATCAGGCGCGTTAAGCTCCATGGATGGCGTGGTTTGTGTTTCAGGTTCGCTATTCATATCCTTCTCCAGTTCCCAGCTGCAATCAGGGGTGTGCGTCCGCTGACGGATGGGCTTTGGCATGGTTTACCATCTGTTATAACCCATTAAACCGTCATTCTCTAGTTCGCAATACCGGGAATAACCCCTGCAAGTGGGTGGTTTGAACCGTCAAGATGCGTTAAAGTGTTCCTCTTGGGGATTTTTGGCCCCGCGGCCGACTCCGCTGCGAATTTGAGATAAGGATACGTCATGACCGCCAACAACTCTGCTGCCATGCCTGATGTGCAAGGTTCCGCCGATAGCCGCCGCGTCGCCATTGATAAGGTCGGCGTCAAGGATATCACCTATCCCATCAGTCTCCATTGTCCAGCGACCGGCAACGTTCAGAACACCGTCGCCAAAGTCAACATGTACGTCGGCCTGCCGCACTACCAGAAGGGCACGCACATGTCGCGCTTCCTGGAAGTGCTCAACAAGCACAACGAATGCATGCGGTCCGACCAGATCATGAATGTCGTCCGCGACATCAAGGAACGTCTGGAAGCTGAAGAAGCTCACCTGTTCCTGACCTTCCCCTACTTCATTCACAAGAAGGCTCCCGTGACCGGTTCACCGAGTCTGCTGGATCTTGAAGTCACCTTTGAAGCCGTCGCCGGTGCCAAGAGTGATTTCATCATGGGCGTGAAGGTGCCCGGCAAATCGCTGTGCCCCTGTTCCAAGGAAATCTCGGAATACGGTGCTCACAACCAACGCTGCGAAATCGAAGCCCGTGTGCGTTTCTCCGCTGGCAAGAAGATGTGGATCGAAGAAGTCTTTGAGATCGTCGAAAAGGCTGCCAGCTCACCTGTCTTTGCTGTGCTCAAACGCCCCGACGAAAAATGGGTCACCGAAAAAGCCTACGACAACCCCAAGTTCGTCGAAGACATCGTCCGCGATCTGGCCGTCATGCTCGATGCTGAAAACCGCATCAAGTGGTACCAGATCACCAGCGAAAACTTCGAGTCCATCCACAACCACAATGCCTACGCCTTTATCGAAAAGGACAAGGAAGCCGCCGAGTTTGGCGTGTGTTGAGGTGCCGGTTAATCGTGCGATTGGTTTTTTAACCACGAAGAGCACGAAGGCCACGAAGTTAAGACAAGCAGAATATAAAGACAGAGAACACACCGATCTCACGACACGAGGTCAATGTGTTCTCTGTTTTTTATTATCCAAATGAATTGGCTTTTGCCTTGCTTTGTGTCCTTCGTGCTGTTCGCGACTTCGTGTCTTCGTGGCCAATCAAAACCTACGGACTTCATTGTCTTTTTTGCTTTCCAGGGGCTGAGCCAATACAATCTTTGCCCACTGAAATTCTCCGGTGAGACAGAAGGAAGCGAAAAAAATGAGCGAAACCAAAGCACCGTGGGTGACCTATCGCCCTGAATTACAGGTTCTGGACTGCACGATCCGTGACGGCGGCCTGATGAACAATCACAAGTTCGATCCCGAGCTGGTCAAAGCTGTGTATCAGACCTGTGTTGATGCGGGGATTGATGCGATGGAAATCGGCTACAA
Organism: Phycisphaeraceae bacterium JB051; assembly: GCA_043101135.1. Classification (GTDB taxonomy): domain Bacteria; phylum Planctomycetota; class Phycisphaerae; order Phycisphaerales; family Phycisphaeraceae; genus UBA7800. The sequence goes on along the minus strand of JBICHS010000425.1, from coordinate 424 downwards.
GGGTGACAAGAAGCTCTTTAGCACCGACGACTTCGGCCCGTTTAAGTTCTCTGACGAAGAAGAAATTCGCAAGATCGTTGGCGACAACGACACGGACCTCAAACTCGCGGTCATGGCGGACGCCGAAAAGTGTGACTATCAAAAAGACATTCTGCCCAAGAGTGATTCGGTACTCGATATCATTCGCGTGGCAACTTACCTGCATCAGATTCCCATCGCTGTGGACATGATTCACGATGCCCACGAAAAAGGCTACGAAGTCTACTGCAACATCATGGCAGTCTCCACTGCCTCTGAACCGGAGCTGGACCAGGCCTTGGAAGTCATCGCCCAGACCCCGTGCAGCACGGTCGTCGTCGTCGACAGCTTCGGTGCTCTGTACCGTGAGCAGATCGACTACCTCGTCAAGAAATACCAGGGCTTT
>JBICHS010000424.1:0-3576 GCA_043101135.1 Phycisphaeraceae bacterium JB051 | reverse complement strand
GACGTCGATCATTCCCTTTGCGGTGTTCCCGTTGGCTGGGGTGTTGGATCATAAAGTTCTGGCTGGGGCGATGGGTGATAAATTCGTTTTGCTGTTCATGGGTGGTTTCATGCTCAGTAAGGCAGCGGAAAAATCCCGGGCGCATCTGCGTGTTGCCCAGGGCATGATCAAGCTCGTGGGCACCCAATCCAATCGGCGGATCATCATCGGCTTTATGCTTGCCACCGCGTTTTGCTCGATGTGGATTTCCAATACCGCAACGGCGCTGATCATGCTCCCCGTTGCCATGGCCGTGATTGATCGCAATGGGAACGACAAGCGTTTTGCCGTGAGTCTGCTGCTTGCCATTGCCTATGGTGCGAGTATCGGCGGGATGTCGACCATCATCGGCACGCCGCCCAACGGTGTCTTTGCAGGCATCTACGAAAAGACCACGCAAATCCCCGTCGACTTTGTGAGTTGGTTGAAAATCGGTGTCCCTGTCAGCGTGTTGATGCTCATTGCCTGTGGCGTGGTGTTAACGTTCTTCGTCAAAGGTGGTGGCAACTACACCCAACAGGCGCTGGGCCCGTGGACGCCGGCGCAACGTCGCGTGACCGTCGTGCTCGGCTTGACCGCCCTGCTGTGGATCACCCGTAAATTGCCGTTCGGCTTGGGTGGTTGGAGCAAGTGGCTGGACATGCCGATGGCTCAGGATGCGACGGTCGCGTTGTTGATGGTGGTCGTCATGTTCCTGATTCCCAACGGTCTCAAGGATGAAAATGGCAAGCGCGATCATCTGCTGGACTGGAAGACGGCACGCGATATCCCGTGGGGCATTTTGCTGCTCTTTGCAGGTGGCATCGCCATCGCCAAGGCGTTTGGCTCATCGGGTCTGGCAACCGTCATCGGTCAGCAGATGGAACAAATTACCGAAGGCATGTCGCCGCTGATGATCATCGCGATCATCTGTCTGACGGTCACATTCATGACGGAAGTAACGAGCAACACGGCAACGACGACATTGCTCATGCCGATCCTCGCAGCCAGTGCGGTTGCTGCAGGCGTGGAGCCTTCGATGCTGATGATCCCTGCCGCGTTGTCTGCTAGTTGTGCGTTCATGCTCCCGGTTGCGACTCCGCCTAACGCGATTGTCTTCGGTGGCTCGGATCACATCACCATCCCGCAGATGGTCAAACACGGTGTGATCCTCAACTTCATCGGCGTGATCGTCGTGACCGCCGTGTGCTACTTCGTGCTTGACCCGGAAAAGGGTCTGGGTATCCAACACGAACCGACACCTGCCAAGCAGGTGGAACAGGCCGGTCAGTGATTTGAATCGCTTGACTTGATACTTACGTGATGACTTTCGATGCAATGATCGCTGCGGGTTGTCGTGCGTACGGGTGATTCAAGTTTGTGCGTGCTTGTCATCTTGGCGTGACATGGTGTGTGTTGCTGCTCGATGATTCACGTTAAGACAAAAAACGCTACGCGTCATCCTTGGGGATCACATCTTCATCTTTGCGGATCTTCTTGAGCGTGAGTTTGGCATCACCGGTGATCAGGCGTGCACCGCGTGCAAAGACGAACCAGTTCCAAATCCAGCTAAGCATCACAGCAGCGCGATTCTTGAACTCTACGAGAAAAGCCACGTGAATCACGCACCATAGGAACCATGCGATAAAGCCATGCATCCGACGCTTGCCGATCTCAGCCACAGCGCGGGCGCGACCGATTGTAGCCATCGAACCTTTATCCTTGTAGACAAATGCTGGACGCTCAATCTTCACACCGGGGTTGGCGAGTTGCTTGGCAATGATCCTGCCCACATGTCGCCCACCCTGCAGCGCACCTTGGGCAACACCGGGAACCGGCTTATCCGTGTCCGCTGATTTTGCAGCTGCCATGTCCCCCACCACAAACACATTCGCATGCCCCGGCACGCTTAAGTCCGGCTCAACAATCACGCGCCCTGCGCGGTCCGTCTGGACGCCCTCCATCGTCTTGGTCAAACGTGATGCCTGCACACCTGCTGCCCAAAACACGTTGTTGGCTTGAATGGTTTCCTCGCCAATTTCAATACTGTGTTCATGAATGTCGGTGATGCGCGCGTTAAGCCGCACTTCAACACCCATCTGCTCAAGGTCTTTGCGTGCCTGCTCACTGCTCTTTGGATCAAACGCGCCAAGTAATCGATCACTTGCTTCAAAGAGCAAAACGCGCGTGGTGCGTGTGTCGATATTTCGAAAGTCGCGTGGGATTGTTTTGGCTGCAATCTCCTTGATCGCGCCCGCCAGTTCCACACCGGTGGGACCGCCCCCGACGATGGCAAAGGTCAACGCGGCTTTGCGTGATGCGTCATCACCTTCGTGCTCGGCGTTTTCAAATGCCAATAAAATGCGGCGGCGGATTTCCGTTGCATCTTCAACGGACTTGAGCCCTGGCGCGAACTTCTCCCAATGATCATTGCCGAAGTAGGAATGCCGTGCGCCCGCTGCAAGCACCAACCAATCGTAAGGCATGGCACCTTCATCAAAGACCAATTCGTTTTTGGCAAGGTCCACAGCAGTTACCTGCCCCAACACCACGCGGCAGTTTTTTTGTTGATGCAGTAAGCCGCGAATCGGGGATGCAATGTCGGCTGGCGATAACGCTGCCGTCGCCACCTGGTAAAGCAGTGGTTGAAACAGATGATGATTCCGCCGGTCAACCAATGTCACACTGACATCCGAATCCGCCAAAGCTTTGGCTGCCTGCAAACCACCAAACCCGCCACCCACAATCACCACGTGTGGCTTGGTACTTGTCGTCGATCCAATCATGAGGTACTCCTGTCATGTTAAACGTCTGGGAGTCTCAATCACTGTAAAGCGCCGCGATCAACAGGACAAACGAGCAACAAATCCTCTACCCACGCATCGCTCAAGACACCGGCTCGATACGAGCCGGCTCGCTAAGACAAATGGAAGTCCAATTGATGCTCAAAAGGTGACATATACGGGTAAAAAAGGGGTAAAACGCCTCTCCAACGTAAAACACAAGCTTTTTTACCCCGACCATGAGACACCAGTGCAATTCTCAAGGCACGTTTGTGGATAAGTTTTCCAACGCAAAAATCCTTGACGAAGACCACCGTCAAAGCGCACCCAAGCGTATTCAACACCCGAACCTGCACCGGGTTTACACCCGGTGCTCAAGGATGCTTGCGAAGGTCTCACATGGCTTGAACAACTTCAGCAAAGTCTTCACTTATCAGTTCAAGCAACAATGAGCATTGTTTGGGGGATTCAGCAAGAAACTCGTGGCCAAACAAACCAGACTTTTCATCGAACACGATTCTAAGTGACGCATCATTATCACCCGTGTGATCCGTAACCAGCCACATTTGCATTATCTTTTCTTTGTCGTCTGATTCCTGCACTGAAATCAGACGAGGTTGAATCAGATGATCGGTCACCCAGGATGCCATGTATGTCTCTAATCGCAGCAGCCCTTCACGAATGTGTGCTTGTATTACATCAGGAGTTTGCATTGAAAACTAATCCTTGGCATTCGCTGGTTCGAGTAACGATACCAAAGGGCGATCGACATCAT
>JBICHS010000423.1:0-11028 GCA_043101135.1 Phycisphaeraceae bacterium JB051 | reverse complement strand
GTGGTTCCCGAGCCGACGACCGGAGCGTTGATCCTGGCAGGTTCATTACTACTGCTGTCACGAGGCAATCGTCGACGCTACGCCCGTGTGTAAAGAAAAACATGGATCGGCATGAACGATCAAGGGATTGATAACGACACCGGCTGAGATTTTCAGTCGGTGTTTTTTATTGTGTCTTGCATGCGTGTGTTCACGAGAGACCTGGCACGCAACACAAGCCGCCAGATGAAATCGCAGATTGAATCCAACGGATACAAAACCATCACTTCAAGTGCGCCTGAGATTGCCGATAGTCCGCAGGCGTTTGCCCGGTGTTTTGTTTAAAACTTCGACAAAAACCAGCAGCAGTGGCAAAGCCGGTTTCATGGGCAATGGTCTTGACGCGATCGTTGGTGGCAATGAGTCGTTCACGAGCCGCATGCAATCTTCGTCGCAGTAACGCCTGGTGTGGTGACGTGCCGGTGTGGTGACGAAAGACATCGTGCAGATGGGCGACGGACCAGTTGGCGACCTCAGCCAAATCATCAAGCGATAACGGTTCATGGTAACGCTGGTCAATGATCTGCATGACTTGAATCAAACCAGCGGGCGCGTTGGAGGAAACGAACTGGTGGTGATACAGACGCGCCTGAAAGTAGAGACGTGAATAGGTGTACATGAGCATGGTCTGGGCATCGAAACTATCATCAACAAAATAGCGCAGCACCTCGCGTGTGAACTGTCGCAGCTCATCGGTATCAAGCCACCATGACACGTGAGGCACACGGCGTTGGCTCATGTCGGCAACCTGAAAATGGATCGCCAAACAGGCGTAGGGATCAACCGGGTCGGTCCTGCCGATGGTGGTATCCCCCGCGACGTGCCAAAGCAATGCCCCGGCTTCGATCGGCACCCAGTGACCATTGTCCCAAAGTTCGCCCCGCCCCTGAGTCACCAATTCCACAATCTCCAAGCCCGGCTCAATCGACCGCCCCAGATTGCTTGCAAGTGGATCACAGTAATACATCGAGATATTGCGTAACGCTTTGGGCAGGTCCATGTAACACCTATGGGACTGTCAAAAAAGAGAACTCTGTAAGATTCGCCAACATATCCTAGTTTTTGCACATTGAAAGTCCATTTCAGTACGTTAAATTGCTAATTCCATAAAACTTTGTCTACTTTTTGCAAATTGAGGTAACACATGGCCACGGTCCGTTACGGTATCATCGGCTCAGGGAAGATCACCTATTCCTCCGCCGGTGCCATTAACAAATTCGATCAATCGCAAGTCATCACCGCCTGGGACCCGCACGAAGGTCGCAAGCTTGACCTGTGCAAGGAACACAACATTCCCACCCCCGCAGCCACCGCCGAGGAACTGCTGACCAACCCGGATGTGGATGTGGTTTACGTGGCGGTCCCCAACAAGTTCCACGCCTCCTGGGCCATCGAAGCGATCAAGGCTGGCAAGCATGTCATCCTCGATAAGCCCTTTGCTCTGAACATCGACGAAGCCAACGCCGTCGTCGCCCAAGCCAGGAAGTCCGACAAGCTTTTCGCATTAGGCATGAACCAGCGTTTTGCTGACTCATGTCAGAAGATCAAGACGTTGGTCGACAAGGGCCTGCTTGGCGATATCTATCATGCCAAGGCATACTGGCGCCGTCGCGCGGGTATCCCGCGTTTGCAGACCTGGTTTGGTGCAGCGGAGTTGGCAGGCGGTGGTGCACTACTGGACATCGGCGTGCACATGCTCGACCTGTGTCTGCACACCATCGGCAACTTCGAGCCCGAATCCGTCAGCGGTGTGACCTACACCAAATTCGGTCAACGCGGTTTGGCGGAAGGTGGTTGGGGTCTTTCCGATCGTGATCCGAGTCTGAAATTCACCGTGGATGACTTTGCCACCGCTTTGATCAAACTCAAAGGCGGCGCAACCATCAGCCTCGACGCCATCTGGGCCTGTCACACTGGCAACCCCACGCACAACGTCGAACTCTTCGGCACCGAAGCCGGCGCGTCACTGTACCCGGCCGAAGTTTACCGCTTCTCTGACATCGCTGAATACGATGTCGTCAAGGACGTCAAAGCTGACATCAAGTATGCCGAGTGCTGCCGCTTTGCCAACTTCACTAAGGCCGTGCTGGGTGAAGAAGAAGTCTGCACCAAAGTCGAACAGTCACTTGCGGTTCAGCGCATCCTCGATGCTATCTACGAATCAAGCAAGACCGGCCACGAAGTTCGCATCGGTCAGTAAAAAATTAAATCGTCATCATAAGACATCAGCGACACGCGGTGTCGCAGCTAGTAAAAAACACACTATCGCATCAAACAAGGAATCACATTATGTCCACAAAGCCCTCCATGGATTTCGGTGTGCAGAGCTTCTGCTTCCGTAACTTCAAAGACAACGCACAGGTTGCCAAGTACGTCAAGCAAATCGGTCTGAACAAGATCGAAGTTTGTGCAGTTCACGCAGACTTCTCTGACGTTGATGGCTGGAAAGAAATCGTCAAGACCTACAACGCTGAAGATGTGAACATCATCTCGCTGGGCGTTCAGACTTTTGAAGGTAACGAAGCTGTTGAACGCAAGTGGTTTGAATGTGCCGCCGCTGCCGGCGCCAAGCACATTTCTGCTCACGTGAAAATCGAAAGCTACGAAAAGGCGCTTCGCGTCATCAAGAAGCTCTCCGATGAATTTGGTATCCGCGTCGGTCTTCACTGTCACGGCGGTTACATGTTCGGTGGCAGCCCCGACGTGATCGAACACCTCATCGCGCTGGGTGGCCCGCAGTTGGGTCTGTGCATCGACACCGCATGGTGCATGCAGATCGGCCCGCGTCAGGGTCAGCCCGTCGAATGGGTCAAGAAATTTGCAGGCAAGATCTACGGCGTCCACTACAAGGACTTCGTCTTCAACTCCGACGCTTCCTGGAACGACGTGATCGTCGGCACCGGCACCCTCAACCTTCCCGAGTTCGTCAAGGCTCTGGACGACAACGGCTTTGATGGCATGTCCGTCATCGAATACGAAGCTGACGTCGAAGCACCGGTTGACTCATTGACCAAGTGCGTCCAGTCGATGCGCAAAGTCGGTGGTGCCTGAGCCAACACGGTTGACTTGATCAACACCTCAAATCAGATAAACGCCCGGTCAATCACGTATTGCCGGGCGTTTTTTTATCAACATCATACGCACGTCACTCTGAATGACAGTGCATCGCTAATCAATTCGCAGTGGATACAACGCAGACCACGCGCCTTTGACTTGAGCACGGATGGGGCGGATACGAAACTGATACTCACCGGGGAGTAAATGCTCGATTCTCACCGCACCACGCAAGTCCTTGACGGCAAGAAGCTGCTCGCTGCCCCCAGTTAGTTGATAGCCAATTTCATATTCATCCTGCTTATCCACCACAGTGAACCCAACCATACAACTTCGCGGCATCGGCAGGATCGCTTCGATGTACACATTACCTTTCGGGCGAATCTCAGGAATATGCGTCATGCTTGGCAGCGATTGATCACTGCCCTTCCCGGTAAAGATTTCACGAATTTGATACGCACCGGCCTTGGGTTGACGCCAGACGGTGTACATGCCCCATGCGCGATTTTCACCGGGCGGTGTTTTGCTGAATTTGCTGCGATAGTCGTTAAAACTCCAGATCGAGCAACCGACCACAAAATCAAATGCTTTTAGCGCTTTGATCTGAGCGATCAGACGTGGGTCGAGTTTGGCATCGTCCAGATGTTCACCGAGTTGACTTTTGCCAAGCTCTGTCACGAACACGGGTTTGTCAGGCCAAATGCGATGAAGCTTCTGGACCTGATCCGACGAGCCGCCATAGCTGTTGTGACAGAGGATGTCGACAAGATCATTGGGATCGACACCGGGGCCGTTGGCTTCGGTAGCCGTGTTACTGACATAAGTCTTGAGACGCGAGGGATCGAGCCCTGCGACATGTTCGAGCATGCTGCGCACATACTCATAGACCTTCCAACTCATACGCTGGCCGGAGAGATTCTTCTCTGCAAGTTCATTGCCCACCGACCAGCCGATGATGCAGGGGTGATTAAAATCACGTTGGATCGTTTCACTCAGCCACTGTTTGGTCAGCACGTTGTCAGGTTTGACCTGCGGGTCGGTCTTGCCCCACACAGGAATCTCTTCAATGATGAGCATGCCCACTTCATCACAGTAATCAAGCAATGCTGGATGCTGCGCTTGATGCGCGATACGTGTCATGCGTGCGCCCATGGCAAGCATGGCATCAATGTCGAATTTCACGAGATTTTCAGGCTCAGTTTGACCATACGCCCGATGCGTTGCCACGCGGTTAAAACCGTTGAGATGAAGCTGCTTGCCATTGAGATAAAGCTTGGCGTCTTTGGCTTGAATCTTGCGAATCCCAAAGCGATCAGAATGGGTCGCAACCTTTTGCTCTTTCAAATAAACATCACTCACCATGCGGTAAAGATACGGTCGATCCAAATCCCAAAGCCGGGTTTGCGATGCGGTGAGTTTCACCTGCACAGCCACAGTTTTGATTTGCTTGGCTTGAACACTGACCGACTGGGTCACCGGCTTGGCAATGGCGGTTGACTGATTCTGATCATACACCTGCGAGTGAAGCGTCGCGGTGATGGGTTGATCTGTGTTGTTCTCCACGAACACCTGCATGTTGATCTGCGATGTTCCCGCTGTCAGGTCAGGTTCGGCAGTGATTTGCTGGCGGACAATGCGCAGTTGAGCTTCTTTCTGCAGATACACACGACGACTGATCCCGCCCCACTTCCACCAGGCACCGCGACCATACTGGTTACTTGCTGAAACAGCGATGAGATTGGGTTGATCTGTGTGTAGATAAGCAGTGACGTCAAAGTCAAAAGGCGTGTATCCGCCGACATGTTCACCGAGATGATGTCCATTGATCCAGACGTTGGCGGTTTGGTAGACCGCATCAAAACACAGCCGGACATGCGATTGTTGCCAATCTAAAGGCAGTGTGAATTGTCGTGTGTAAAAACCCGTGCCAGAAAAATGAGCGTAGTCGTTGTGGGTATCCCAGTTGCCGGGGACGGGCATCGTGTCCCAGGCTGCATGGTCAAATTCGTTTCGTGTCCATGCTTGATTGGCGACGTGTTTGGTATCGGTTGAGAATTGCCAATCTCCAGTGAGATCGTATTCCTGAGCATGCAATGGCGTGGCAAGACAACACCCGATCAACAAACAGTAAACCGGTTTAATGCAAAACATTGGGGTATTCCAAGCTCATGTGATTCAATGCAAGCCGATAGACAACCAAACCCTGCTAAGATGGCTAGGCTATATCGCTGAGCCATTTTGACTCGGTATGACATGCACATTGATTAATGCGAAGCAGTAACGCGATCCCGCACGTTGTTCAACCAGGTCACGCGGTCGGAAGCCTGAGACAATTCGTTGACATGAAAAAGCGTCCATTTTTCGGATGCTTCGATAGACTGCCCCGGTTTAACTGTATCCGTCGGATAAAGGAACTGGATCTCGAGCAATTCCTCGGTCGGGACTGACTGACTTTCAGATCGGTAAGCTTCAACACTACGATGACCTTCTGCGAGTTTGCTTATGTCAATTGGGGAGGTCTGTTTAACGAGTACCTGATCTGCAAGGCGATAGATGATCAAACGCTCTGCCGGATCAACGCGAAGCTTGGTATCGCGTTTGGTAGCAAAGGGGACATTGGTTTGATTGGTCAACGATAACCAACCGTGATCACGCAAGACATTGAAGCGGTATTGCGGGTCTGGATTTTTCCATGGGTTAACGTGTTGTATGACCACATCGCTGTCTGCATTGACGGGAATGGACGCTGTGCCTGCAGCTTTGACACGGGTGTTGGACCAGAGTCCCCAGACCATGGGTTGGTCTGAGATGTTGGTTGCCTCTGTGGTGAGCTTGAGAGTTTGATCACCACGAATTTCATACGTCTTGGTCAACTGCATGCCGGTAATTTTGCTTTTCGGAGACTGAATGACCAGACGGTTGCTTGACTGCTCAATGACCTGGTAAGGCAGCTGTGTCAGGTAGGGATCGGGGGGCCATGTGTGTTTTTTGACTTTGTGATCCGGGTCAATGGACTGGTACTGCCACCAACTGGTTTGTGGGCTCAGCCAGTTGGTATGCCCGCGGTACTCGACGCGATCTTTTGCCGAAGTGGAAGGCATGTTCTTACCAGTCTTGTTCCACTTGCTGCTGTAGGTGTCCATCATGTTGGCCTGCCCGGTCAACCGCAGGTCAACGAGATTGCCACCGTTAAGCAGCACACCAATCTGCATGTTGCTGGTCTTCAGATAACGAACCTGTTGGTTGAGTTGATCAAGCCACGGCGCATCGACGACTGCCTGCTGATTCTTGGGTAGGTCAATATAAAATAGACCCGATCCCCCACTGCCCACGACAATGCGATTGCCCGAGAATGCCAGGGGCAAACGGATCACGCGGTCGGGCAACGAGCGATCCAGAAACTCGAATGTCTGCCCATAGTCAGTACTCAGCGCGATGCCGTTGCCGGTTGCAAGCGCGATGCGGTTAGGCATCTGCGTGTCCAAAGCAACGTAACTGCAATCGCCTTTCCAGGCATGCTGGAAACTCGCGCCGTTATCCGAAGAGAGATACAGTCCTTCACCACGCACTGCAACTGCAAGAAGTCCGGGGGCATGCACACTGGCAGCGACACAGGAAGGCTTGGCCCAACCATCGAATTTGATGTTATGCTTCTGCCATTCACTGCTACCGGCTTCTCGCGTGTAAAAGCCATGACTGTTGGATGTGATGGCAATCATGCTGCCGTTTTCATTGACCGCCAACTGCGGGCCGGGCTCCCAGATCGAGGTTGCAAAGAACGACGAACCGGACATGTTCTGGCTATCCCATGTGAAGGATTGACCACCATCATCACTGCGATACACACCGCCTTGGCCGGGCGCTATTTTGCCTGAAACTGCCAGCCATAGACGATCCGGATCATGCGGGTCCAGCGCGACACTGTTACAGCGTCGGTCGGTCATGTTGGGCAAGCCCTTCATCTTGCATGCGGAGAATTTCAGGCCGTGATTGGTGCTTCTGTAGAGTTGGTTGGCTAACCACTCATGTCCCTTGGGTCCAACATAGTAGAGCAAACCTTCCTTGGCGAAGCTTGGCGCAATATGTTTGACATTGCTTGGCCCGCCGCCGGTTTTGTAGAAACTCACCGCGCGATTTTCCGAACGGATGTAACCGTTGTCCGCCATCCCTACGTGGACCAGTTCGGGCTTGAAGGGATCGGGGGTGATGGTATGAATGACGGTGACTTCGACGCCATCGATGGAAAGATCCCAGCTTTTACCTGCATCACGGGATTGGTAAATCGCGTACCAGTCGGTCATGAACCAGTGGTTTGGATCATGGGGTGAGACGGTGAGTGCACCAAGCGCTTTACCGTAGTGCTGCCATTGGCCGGGCTTGATGCGCCCCCACCATTTACCTTCGCGGATTTCGGCAGGCTTGATGTGTTGCCACTTGGTTTGGTTCTTGTCGAGTCGGTAGATGTCACCATTACGCGCACCCAGCAGGACAAAGTCCGGGCCGACAGCCCATGCGTTAAACGCCGAGCCGCTGATGGATGAGCGTTTGCGTGCCGCTTCTTCGTCGATGGGCAATCCGTCTTCCAGAGGCTTCCAGGTCTTGCCGTTGTCATCGCTTTGGACGATGTGATCGAATTTGTGAATCGCAATTAATGGGCGCTTGCCCCAGGGCAGCTGCACCATTTCTGAGATGTAGTTGTCGCTGACCTTCGTAAAGGTTTTGCCAGCATCGGAACTGAAATGAAAGCCGGTTTGGAATTCTCGATTCTTGCCATCCAATTTGACCTTGCGTTCAGAGCAGGCAACCCAGATATTGTTGGTTTGTATGGGATCAACCCAGACGGCAATCGGGCAAACGCCTTTGAGCTGGCCGTTGGTCTGCCATGTTTTACCTGCATCGTTTGAAATGGCAAAGCCGTTTTGAATCGGCGCGGTGTACATGCGATCAGGGTTCTTGGGATCACTGACCAGGATGCTGCCCGCTGCACGCTTGGGCCCGTTGCCCCAATACCATGCCGAGTGTGTGAGGTCCCATGTGTTACCAGCATCGGTCGAGACGAAGACGCCCTGTTTGCCATCCCAGCGTCCGCCGGTCGCGATGACGACATGGTCGGGATTTTTCGGATGCACCCACACGCCACGAACACCGTAGTTGCCCCGATGCGCAGGCAAGTTGCCATGCAGCATCCGCCATGAGTGTCCGCCATCATCACTTCGGTAAAGTCCACCGACGTCGACATTGACATAGGCACGTTTGGGGTCGGTCGGGCTGATGACAACCTGCTGCAGATAGCCACCGCCTCCAAAGCGTGATGAATGCCACTGACCATAGGTCGGCATGGGCTTGGCGGCTTGGGAGTCGGTCGCTGCGACACAGGCTTGAGAGATCATCGCCAATGCCAACATGCACACCATCAATGGACGCAGAAAAAGTCGCATAGAACAGCCTTAAACAAATGAGGAATCAAAATCTGTCAATCTATATCGTGGCAGGAATGATCTGGAAGCGAATCACCAAATCCACAGGTTGGTGTCATTGCCATAATAGTTGAGCGACTGGCCATTCTTCAGAGCCACGTGCCCGTCTACAAAGCCCATGTTGGCACCATCTCCCTGGGTGATGTGACGCAGGCCCGGTGCGGCATTACTACTGCCTGCGTAGTAGGTCCCATTGCTCGAGCTGGTGACCCAGGGCGAACGCCATTCGTTGGTGCGAAGCTGATCCGTGGTTGTCACATTCGAATCACCAATCAACAGAATGTTCGAAGGCGTCAACACCGCTTCACGACGACAACGCCATTTATTCCAAAGCATGAACGGGTTCATGTTGTAGGTCTGCTTGTACAGCGTGGTGTCGTTCATGATCTGAGCACGCTGAATTTTAGGACACATCAGGTTCTTGTCAGATGAGTATTTGTCATAGCCATTGGTGTAGTCCTTGAGACGATAACTCCAAGCCAACTTCGTACCAAAGTTGGGACTGATGCTCGAACTGTTAAAGTCATAAGACCAGAACGGCGTGAAGTAATCGTTGTGATCATCAGCATAAAGGTTTTGGGCCAACGTCAATTGCTTGACCAGTGAAGCACACTGAATCGAGACTGCCGAGTCACGGGCACGCCCAAGCGCAGGCAGGAGAATACTGATCAGCAAGCTGATAATGGAGATCACAACCAACAATTCAATAAGCGTAAAACCAAGTGTTTTCTGTTTGCGTTTCATCGTACACCTCTTATGGACAAAGGAATTTCTTTAACTGGCTGGAGCAACGGTCGAGTCACGAATCACAAGCTCCGGCTTAATCTGAATGGACTGAATATTCCCCGGCTTCTGGGAAACGGCGCTGGTGATCATCTCCGATGCCACCTGGGCCATCTCCTTGTAAGGCAAAGCAATCGCGGTGAGTTTGGGCGTCGTATGGTTAACCGGGAAACGATCGTTGAAACAAATCAAACTCATGTCATCAGGAATACGTAAGCCAATCTCATGGGCATATTTCAAAACCACCAACGCCGTGTAATGCGAGTAAACCAACAACGCGGTACAACGATTTTCATAAGCCTCAGCGACCGCTTCCTCGATCATGTCATACGTCTGATCCCACGTCGGCATCAAAGGCAAATCATGTGCCTGCATCGCCAAGGCATATCCCTGACGACGTGCCTGGACCGACGGATGCATGTTGCTCCAGGAAGACTCCATGATGTAAGCAATACGCTCGTGTCCCAGAGAAACCAGATGATCCACCGCAAGCTTGCTGCCAAGCTGATCATCCACCAAAACACTCACGCCATTGGGACCGGCAAAACCGTTGATACTCACATAAGGCACCCCGGCTTGTTCGATCCGTTGAACATCTTCATCCTGACAAAGGTTCAACGTACACGCGCCATCCACCGGCCAGTCCGGCAAGCCATAAGGCTCCTCCAAACCCGAACCGAAGTAGTGACACAGTTCCAGGTCCGACTGACGCAGGTCGCCTGCCATGTGATGGATGATCTGAACATCCGTCCCAAACGCCTCGCCTTCCTGGTCATACTGCAAACCCAACACCGCGATCACACCTGTCCGCTTGGACCGCATGGCCTTGGCTGAACGGTTGGCTTTGTACCCCAGCCGATCCACTGCCTCCAACACCGCCCGTCGAACCTTGGGCTTGACGGAAAAACCTTCGGTGTATCCATTGAGTACACGGCTGACGGTGGATGCAGACACCCCGCTGAGCTGGGCGACATCCGTCAACGTGGCCTTACGCTGACCGGATTCAAGCTCGTCGAGCCTTTCAGATTTAAGGGTTGATACGGGCATATGACATCCTGATTTATTCTCTAGAAAACATTTTCTAAATCGTAGATTGGTCCAAACACAAGTCAATCTCATACCGATGACTTGCACAACAATGAATTATATAATTTAGTTTTTTACAAAGACTTGAGTTTATAGAAATTTTTCTAGAAATCTTAGAAAAAGTTTTTTTCCTGTTGATCGCCTGGCATGATCGTTGGGTTTTGCCGATGGATGTGATATACTGTTTGACTGATCTTTGACAACAGGGGCCGATCGGTATCGACCGGATAGCTCCGGTATATTGTGGCACGTCGAGGTGTACGTTGGCCTCGTAAAACTACGTACAAAAACCATAAATGCCAATGACAACAACGTCATCGGTCGCATCGGCTTTGGTCAAACTCAGCCCATGCGCATGGCTGCCTGATATAGGCACCCGCGTTTTGCAGTGACTCGTCTGTGGAATCTGTAAAACGTTGACTTAGCAGACTCGTCCAAACATGACGCCTTAGCATGTGCGGATTAAACAACACTCAGGCTGGAACCCGCGAATGCTGTCGCTGGCAGTCAACGGTTCGAGACTCAAATCAGTGACTAAACGTGTAGAGGCGGTATACCAACTACCACGGGACGGGGGTTCAATTCCCCC
>JBICHS010000422.1:0-2814 GCA_043101135.1 Phycisphaeraceae bacterium JB051 | reverse complement strand
CAAACTGTTGATTCACCTAAACAGCCTGTGCGCCAAGGCCCAAGCCCTTCCGGGGAAAAAAGCCGCCGGCGCTTGAGGCAAAAAACCTTGACAAACAACACAGCCGCTCTGCGGTAAAAAATGACTTGAAAAACGCCACATCATTTCGATGAATCATTCATTCATAAAGTCGCAATCTGCTCGTACATCGGCTCCAACGCTGCATAAAGATGGCTGTATTGCTTGTGATATTGCTGATACAGCTTGGCGATCTTGCGGTTGGGCTTGCGTTTTTCAGTCTCGGAAATGGCTTGTTGACAGGCTTGTTTGACGGATGACCAGACACCGGTGCCGACACCTGCAAGCAGTGCAACGCCGTAGGCAGGGCCTTCCTGAGCGTTGATGGTGACCACGGGGGTGTTGTAGATATCCGCCTGGAGTTGACGCCAGAAATCACTGCGTGCCCCACCGCCGGAGAGGCGCACGGACTTGGTCGCGATGCCCATCTGCTGCATGATGTTCAAGGCATCCGCCATCCCGAAGGTCACGCCTTCAAGCAGGCTACGGATCATGGCATTGCGGTCATGACGGGCGGTGAGTCCAATCCAGCCACCACGTGCATTGGGGTTGGCATAGGGGCATCTTTCACCGGTGAGATAAGGCAGGAAAAACAGCCCTTCGCTACCGGGCTGTGCCTGAGCAGCTTGATCGATGAGTAGCGTGTAGGGATCGACTTTTTTCTTCTTGGCCATCGCAACCTCGACGTCTGCCAAGTGATTGCGGAACCATTGGAAGCTGCCCCCTGCACTGAGCATGCACCCAAAGACGCACCACTCGTTTTCGACTGCAGAGCACATGGTATGCACGCGCCCGTCCTTGTCGTAGACTGGTTTTGAAGCATGAGCATACATCACGCCACTGGTCCCAAGCGTTGCTGAAACAATACCCGCATGGACGATGCCGTTACCCACAGCACCTGCCGGTTGATCACCACTGCCCCCGACAACGGGGATATCTTTAACCAGTCCCATGACTTTGGCAGCGGTCGCGGTGAGCTTGCCGGTGACGATGTGCGATTCGTAGCAGTCGGGCATGAGTGACGAATCAATGCCGAGTTTGCTCATCAGTCCCTTATGCCACTTACGTTTTTTCACATCCAGTAACAGTGTCCCCGACGCATCGCCCACTTCCGTCGCATACTCACCGGTCATACACAGGCGGATGTAATCCTTGGGGAGCAAGATGTGTTTGGTCTTCGCGTAGACCTTGGGCTCATTCTCACGAACCCAGAGAATTTTCGGAGCCGTAAAGCCGGTGAGTGCGGGATTGCCCACCATGTTGATGAGCTTGCGTTTGCCTCCTGCGAGCTTGGTGATGGCATCGCATTGGGCTTGTGTGCGTTGGTCATTCCACAGTAGTGCAGGGCGCAGTGGCTTGGTGTCATCTGCCAGAAAAACCGAGCCATGCATCTGTCCTGAGAGTCCGATACCAGTGATGCTGTTGGGTTTGACTTTGGATTTCTTGAGAACCGCTTTGGTTGCCTTGCAGGTCGCGTTCCACCACTGCTCTGGTGACTGCTCAGACCACCCGGGCTTGGGCGATTCCACGGTGTGTTCAGCCATGGCGGTGGCAATGACCTTGCCCGCGTGGTCACAGATAAGCGTCTTGGTCCCAGACGTACCAATATCAATCCCGAGCAAATAAGCCATGGTGTTTTGTCTCCTTGTGTTGGAGCATTGTAGGCAATTGGGGCCTATTTGTCATTTAGTATTACAAATTCATTTTCAAGACCGTTTTTGAACCGCCAAGACGCCAAGATCGCCAAGGTAAGAGAGAAAGGCAGCAAGACATTTTTAACCACAGAGATCACAGAGATCAGGCAATACAATATATTTGTTCATGTTTTATCTCCGTGCTCTCTGCGTGCTCTGTGGTTAAGAACTTTTTTCTCTGTCTTGAGAACTTGGCGACCTTGGCGTCTTGGCGGTTCAACAAATGCCTCAAAGCAAAAACCGTACAATGTCAGCATGTTCCGATTCATTGCATGGCGATTGATTCAGCTGCCGGTGATTTTGCTGGTGATCTTTGGCGTGACGTTCACGTTGGCTTGGTTACTGCCGGGCAATCCGCTGGAGAATCCGGATAAGCCGGTGAAGCCGGAGATCGCCGAAGCCATGCTCAAGCAATACAACCTCGACAGTCCGTGGTCGTTTCTGCGAAGTTACTCGGTGAATGTTTTGACCAAAGGTGATCTGGGCCCCTCACTGGTTTACGAGGATCAGACGGTCAATCAGATCATTGGCAGCGGTTTACCCGTGAGTGTTCAGGTCGGTATTACAGCATTAATCCTTGCGTTGATCATTGGCGTAGGGACGGGGTTAATCAGTGCGATGAAACCCGGCTCGTTGTGGGATATGAGCTCGCTGGGAATCGCGGTAATCGGGATCAGCCTGCCAACGTTTGTGACCGCATCGGTCTTGATGATCGTCTTCGCGGGGATGCTCAAATGGCTACCGGTGCAAGGTTGGGATTCCTGGCAGCATATGGTTCTGCCCTCGCTTGCGTTGTGTGCGATGCCCGGGGCATACATTGCCCGACTCACGCGCATGGGTTTGGCGGACGTGATGCAAAGCGACTTCATCCGCACCGCCCGAGCCAAGGGCCTTTCCAAAAACAAGGCCTTGATCAAGCATGCGATGAAGGTGGCATTCCTGCCGGTGTTGAGCTTTCTGGGGCCAGCTTCGGCTGCAACGATGACCGGCTCATTCGTGGTTGAAAAAGTCTTCAACCTCCCGGGCCTGGGTGTGCACTTTGTCGATGCGGTGCGGAATAAAG
>JBICHS010000421.1:0-5623 GCA_043101135.1 Phycisphaeraceae bacterium JB051 | reverse complement strand
TTCCAAATGCATGTAAAAAGAAATGACGCATGGCTTTGGCAATTGGATAGTTCATGTCGACATACTCATGTTCATGATTTTCATAAAACGGGGTAGAGGCTTGTGTCGAACCATCCCATGCCGCAGGATCACCGCCTGGGTTATATCCAATCACCATAATCTTAGATGAAAGTAAACGTGAGTAAAATATTTTAAAAAATCGATTCTCGTTCAATCCAGTTTGCAACTGGTACTGCTCGGTAAGATTTTTCATCAATGATGAGATATGTTCAATAGTCATTGTTTAATATTCAATCCGAATGCCAAGCACAATTGCATTTTTCACTCAAGTGTATCACGTCCGTGGAACACGTGAGCTGTAAGCTCACGGCTATAGAACCTTTTTTCAATAGCCGCACTCATACTTGCGTGCGCTACATAAGCTACTCTTGAAAGATAAATGCTATTAACACATTTGGTCTATCGGTCATTAATACAGACAACACACATCAAATTTTGAGTAACAGATTCACCTGCTTGAGTTTTCCCATTTGATCAGGCTTGATGCGTTTGATGCGACTGCCGATCGTGTAGACCTTGTACGCGGGTTGGATGTCACGGATACGGGCGATCCATTCGTGGGGGGCGAAGCCTGCGATGCGGGCCTGGGTGGGATTGAATTCACCGATGATAATCGGCGGATTGGGGGCCAGCAGGGTTTGGAACATGCCTTCGACGAGCATGGGTTCGGCACCTTCGACATCCATTTTGATCAGGCGGGGAATCTCGCCATCGAGTATTGCATCCAAGGTCTGACATGCGACGTGAACGCGCTGTGCTGACTCCGAATGATCGGTGTAAAGCGAAGAGCAACCGTGATTGTGTTCCGGATCATCCTCCGGCCAATGGTATAAACTGACCTTGCCTTGATGATCTGACAAAGCACAGGCATGCAGATTGACCTGTTGTTCCAAGCCGTTTTTGGCAAGATGATTTTTAAGTCGTTGAAAATTGCCCGGCTCGGGTTCGATGGCATCAACACGACCATTGGCACCAACGGCCTGGGCGGCATGCAGGCTGAGATAGCCAATGTTGGCACCGGCATCGACGAAGTGATCACCGGGCTTAAGCAGACGTCGAATCAGACGAACCGTTGACAATTCGTAAAGGCCATAGGCCATGCAGATGTCCGGATAGACACCGAGATTCAAATCCATTTCAAAACCGTGTGGCGTGGTGAAGTGATCCTGCCAACGTTGGGGATTGCGGAACCGCCGGACAAGGCGGGCCAGTCGATAGCCCCCACGTTCTGAACATGCAATCCGACTGTAGTAGCCAAACAGTTTTTCAATCGCTGAATTCGACAAACGTGCGACTCTTTCTCCCCCGACCCGGATATCCATGCCTTGCCCGTTTTATGGTTGGCCTCGAATGCGGTCCCAACCAGACGCCGACTCCCACCCGTTTAGCAGATCACCGTTGATCGGCTACAATCCCCGCCATGCAAAGCCAAACTTCTCAAACTTTACGCCCCATTGTCATCCTCGGCCCAACGGCTGGGGGCAAGAGCGAACTTGCTGTCCGACTTGCAGAACAACTCGGAGGCGAGATTCTTGGTGCCGACTCCATGCAGGTTTACCGACACATGGATGCGGGGACTGCCAAACCCGAACCGGCCTTAACCGAACGTGCCAAACACCATCTGATTAACATTATTGAACCCTCTGACAGCTTCTCCGTCAATGATTGGTTGAATTTAGCCAACCCGTTAATTGAGCAATTGTTGTTACAAAACAAACGGCCCATCATCGTGGGTGGGACCAACCTGTATCTCAAAGCATTACTTGAAGGTCTGTTCGAAGGCCCTTCATCTGACCCGCAACTGCGTGAAAAGCTCTCGCAAACGCCCAATGCAGAGCTTCATGAACAATTGCAGCAGATCGATCCGGAGGCAGCGCAACGCATTCACGTCAATGATCAAAAACGCCTGATCCGCGCGTTGGAAGTCTTTCACACCACAGGCAAGACCATCACGCAAATGCAGCAGCAATGGTCCGATGCAGCCTCCACCGGCCAGACGACCTACCGATTCAATCCCATCCTCATCGGCCTGCAATGGGACGTGCCCAACATTAATAAGAGAATCAATAAACGCGTCAAGTACATGTTCCACCCACCTGAAGACGAGATTATCTGGCCATGGTCAGAATCACTACCCGATGAAACCAAGCGGTTGGACGATGCAGGCCTACTGGGTGATCAGGCGCGTGAAGCGCTGGGATACAAGCAGGTGCTCGAACACTTTGCGGGCAAATACAGCTTGGCTGAGGCCCAGGAAAAGACCAAGATCCTCACCCGTCGGTTTGCCAAGCAGCAGCGAACATGGTTAAAACGTTTCATGGGCGTCCACTGGTTACAGGCTGATCACGGTGATGCTTCGCGTCTGACAGATCAGGCGATGGGCATCATTGCATCCATTTAAAGGGTCAGCGTGTAGGATCAGGCTGGCGGGAAGACTGGGTGCAGAAAAACAGATTGATCTAAC
This sequence comes from Phycisphaeraceae bacterium JB051, assembly GCA_043101135.1. GTDB lineage: Bacteria > Planctomycetota > Phycisphaerae > Phycisphaerales > Phycisphaeraceae > UBA7800. The sequence goes on along the minus strand of JBICHS010000421.1, from coordinate 3,099 downwards.
CCTTGATTTTCCGTAGATTTGTAAGTTGTACTTGACAAATTTACCAATCCCTGTTCAAGTTATCGCCCGTTTTCGTGTCGATATAGACAGCGATACAAGCAAGTGATTTTGACGATTAAGCGAGCTTATGGCTAAGAAAAAGTCCACTACGAAGAAGAAGTCCACCACCAAGGCTGTTAAAACCGATGGCAAGCATCTGGTGATCGTGGAAAGTCCGACCAAGGCCAAGACCATCAACAAATATCTTGGGCCTGAATATGTGGTTATGGCCAGCGTGGGGCATGTTCGTGATTTGCCCTCCCGTGCCCCCAAAGGTGTGAAGCAGCCGGTTCCCGGTGTTGATCTGGAGAACCGCTTTGAGCCGACGTATGAGATCCTGCCGACCAAGAAGAAGACGGTCAGTGATCTTAAGAAGGCTGCCAAGAACGCATCTGACGTCTGGTTCGCGACCGACCTCGACCGCGAGGGGGAAGCCATTGCATGGCATCTGGCCCAATCTCTGGGTGTGCCCTCAGTCGAAGCCAAGCGTGTGGTGTTCAACGCCATTACCAAAACAGAAATTGCCAACGCGTTTTCCAAGCCGCGTAACATTGATGAGAACCGCGTCAACGCCCAGCAGGCCCGTCGTATTCTCGACCGCATCGTCGGTTACCAGGTCTCGCCACTGCTTTGGAAAAAAGTTGCAGGTGGGCTCAGTGCCGGTCGTGTGCAGTCGGTGGCTGTGCGTGTGGTGGTCGAACGTGAACGTGAAATTGACGCGTTTATCCCTGATGAATACTGGCGTATTGGCGGGATTTTCTCCGTCGATCCCACCCAAGCCGGTGACCTTGCCAAGCAATGGCAGGCGTGGTTGGCTCAAGCTGAAGAAGGCAAGAATCGCACACAAAAAGAACGCGTTGCATGGGCCTCTGATGCTCAATGCATGATCGCTGAACTCGTGGACTTCAATGGTGAAAGCTTCAAGCCAGACAATCGTGATGCAGCGATTGCAGCAGCGACCAAACTGGGCTTTGTCATTGATGACACGCAGGAACAAAACAATCCCAAGGCCAAGGGCCCCGCGCAGAACACCGTGGTTTATGTCGGCCATGTCGACGGTGCACCTGATTACCGTATCAGCAGCATCACCACCAAACGCACGCAGCGCCGCCCACCAGCCCCGTTTATCACCAGTACGCTCCAGCAGGCTGCAGCCAATCGCCTTGGCTTCCCGTTGCAGCGGACCATGCGTATTGCTCAGCAGCTTTACGAAGGTATCGACATTCATGGTCGTGAAGGCCAGACCGGTCTGATCACCTACATGCGTACCGACTCAACGCACATTTCCGGCGAAGCGTTGAACATGGCGCGTAACTATATTGATACCGAATGGGGCAAAGACTACCTGCCGGAGAAACCCAACTTCTTCACGTCGTCCAACAAGTCGGCACAGGAAGCTCACGAAGCCATCCGCCCCACCGATGTGAACATCACCCCCAAGCGTGTCCGCAATGAGCTCACTGATGAACAGTTCAAGCTCTACAAGCTCATCTGGGAACGCTTCATGGCCTGTCAATGTACGCCTGCCCAATGGGATCAGACGACGGTGACGATCACTGCGGAAGCTGACGGTTCGACTGCCAACTTCCGTGCAACCGGTCGTACGTTGGTGTTTGACGGCTTCTACAAAGCCACGGGTGTTCCCAACAGTGGTGAAGATGCGATCCTGCCCCCGCTGAATGAGAATCAGCCGGTGGGTCCGGTTGAAATTCAGCCAACGCAGCATTTCACCTCACCGCCCCCGCGATACACCGAAGCTTCATTGCAGAAAAAGCTCGAAGAAGAAGGCATCGGTCGCCCGTCTACGTATGCAGCGATCATCCAAACCATTCAGGACCGCAAGTATGTCGAACAGGTTGCCCCGCGTGACCGTCGACTGATGGCTACGGACCTGGGCATGGTCGTCACCGACAAACTCATCCAGGGTTTCCCGCGCATCATGGATGTGGCCTACACCCGTGAGATGGAAAGTGAACTGGACAAGATCGAAGACGAGCATCACGACTGGATCACGATGCTTGAGCAGTTCTATGCCCGGTTCAAGACCAACCTGGAAAAAGCGCATGAAGTGATGACGCATGCCAAAGCCGAGATGGAACCCGCGCCGCATACCTGCCCACAATGTAGCGGTGACACGGTTTATCGCTTTGGCAAGAACGGCCGCTTCCTTTCTTGCGCCAATTATCCAGATTGTAAATATGCAGCTCCGATTGACCGTGAAGGCAATCCCATGGAGCCGGAGATGTCGGACATCATTTGCCCGATCTGCGGTAAAGGCATGACCAAACGCACCGGTCGATTCGGCCCGTTCCTGGGTTGTGTTGATTATCCGGAGTGTAAAGGCATTGTGAATCTGGATCCCAAAAAGGGATTCGTGAAACTGCCCAAGGTGCCGCCACTACTGACGGATCTACCTTGCCCCAAGTGCGAATCACCTTTGAATATGCGTGACTCCAAACGCGGCTTCTGGCTGAGTTGTTCCAAGTTCCCCAAGTGTCGCGGACGCTCGGGTTGGACAACCATCGAGGAAGACAAACAAAAGGAACTCGAAGCAGCATGGGAAAAACACGTTGCAGAGAATCCTGTCCCGCAACTCAAAAACGCGCAGGGACAAGTCATCGGTGAAGAGTACATTCCCAACATCCAATCAGCGGATAGCAACGGGGATGATTCAGATAGTCTCGATTGACATTCAAGCAATCTTTTTTGAAATACGATGCATGTCCAGTTGGTTTGGCCGACTGGACATGTTTGTATTTTGAGATAGGATTGTAATGTTGTACTACTTTAAATGTTCATACATTTTTACACTTATTTGGAGATAGTAATGAACTTCAAAACCCTTTTGCCCGCACTCGCACTGATCTGCATGACCACCGCCACCACATGGGCCGGTGAAGGCCGTGCACGCATTGATATGTACTCCAATGCCAAGATCAAAATCGAAGCTTCGGCTGACAAGAAAGTCCGCACCAATCACCCCGGTTGGGTCAAGGATGAACTCAAGAAATCACAGAGTCTTTCAGCTGACATCTTTGCCCCCGATGACAAGTGGAAACA
>JBICHS010000420.1:0-2882 GCA_043101135.1 Phycisphaeraceae bacterium JB051 | reverse complement strand
CGTCAGCAAAATTGGCTAACGGATCTGATGCGGCAGGTTCTGGAGCAGTGGGTTCGACGGCAGCAGGCTCGGTCGCCTCAGGAGCCTTGACGTCGGATGTATCGGTGACTTCACTGATGGCATCAAAGAGCGCATCCAGGTCGTCATTGCTCATCTTCGCGTCATCGGCAACACCTGCCAACGGGTCGGCCGGGGCGTCGGGGGCGGCCGTTGCTGCAGCAGGTTCCGGGGTGGCAGGTTCGACAGCTTCCGGTGTTGCCTGCTCGACCGGCTGGGGTTTGGCGGGTGCGTCGGGATTATGCGGGATCGGATTGGAAAACGCTTCGTCGATGGCGTCTTCGAGTTGATCCGGCTCAATGGGTACAAAATTACTTGCAGGATCAAACTCCGCCTTTTCAGATGCTTCAACACGCTTGGCGGGCTGGGCAGGCGTCTGGGGAGCAGCTTGCTCTGATTTTGCTTGCTCTGCTACGGGCTCTTCTACTGCCGGTTGAGCGGCGGCAGGAGCGTTACCGTTTTGAGGGATCGGATCGGAGAACGCTTCGTCAATCGCATTTCCCAATTCGTCCGGCTCAATGGGTACGAAATTACTCGCAGGATCAAACTCTGCACGCTTTGGCGCTTCGACGCGCTTAGCGGGCTTTGATTTCTTGATCGGCTTAGCTTGTGCAGCCTGTTGGACTGCTTGATCAATATCACGATCCACCGCGCGGCTCAGTTCCTCATCACTGGTCTGGGGCATCTGAGCGGGGGTTGGTGTATCGTCCTTGGGGGCATCAGCTCCCGAAGCCTGATCGATCGCCTGATTGATCAACGCAGCCAACTCATCTTCTTCAATGGGTTCGTTACTCGGCGTAGCAGCAGGTGGCGTCGTCGCCGGCTTGGCGGACTCTACCGGGGCCGCCTGTTTGGGTGTTTCAGGTTTGGGCTTTGGTTTGGGTTTGGGGACAAAGCGCGGCTTGCCATCGTCACCGATCAACTGATCCGCCTCCAGCAGACCCGGCTCAGCTTCCTCGATCTGATCGAGTATGCCCTGCAGATGATCCTCGAGCGACAGCTCCTGCTGCGCTTCGGGGGCATCCGGGGTTTGCGGGGCATCCGAGTCTTCCGGCAATGAGTTGTCCGGTTTGTGATCCGTCACGTGCGAACTTTCGGCAATGTCACTGACAGAGACAACCACCATCCAAAGCAGTTGCTATCCTGTACTCTACAATTCACCCAGTACGCGGCCATGCGTCAGGGCGAGTTGAACGCTATTTATATGTTATCGACCAATGGCGCAGCAGACTCAAAATTCTTGCATGACGCTTTGAAGTCAAAATGATCACGGTTTGGAAAAGAGGTCCGATGAGACGCTTTTACGTGGGGCAAAGCCCGACACAACAGGCAGTTGCAACATTCTCCGTCGGATTGTCTGTGGAACTTGATCCGCAGCAGAGTAAACATGCCTGGAAAGTCCTGCGCATGCAGGTGGGCGACCGTGTGCAACTCGTCGATGGCACAGGTCAACTTGCGGTCGGGCAGATCACCCAATGCAAGCCCGTGATGGCGGTCCAGATTCTGGAAGTGACGCAAGTCCCGCCGTTGCTTCCACGCATTACGTTGGCTTGTGCGATGCCCAAGGGCGGCAGGGCGGACGACATGGTCAATCAGCTTTGCCAATTGGGTGTCGATGAACTGATCCCGATTAACACCGAGCGTAGCGTCGTTGAAGCCAAGCCCAACAAGCTTGATCGTTTTGAACGCATCATCGCTGAAGCCTCCAAACAATGCGGTCGAACGCATGGCATGATGATCAGCCAACCGATGGATTTGACCGCGTTGGCTCATCGGCAATTTGATGAAAAACGCATCGGCCTGCCGACAGGCGAGCAGCTGGATGTCCCAAATCCGGAAATTCAAACACTGTTAATGCTCATCGGGCCGGAGGGTGGATTTACTGACCAGGAGATGCAATGGGCGAAGGATCAAGGCTTTAAGTCGTGGCAGTTTGCACCATATGTGCTGCGTATCGAGACTGCAGCGGCAGCAAGTGTCGCAATTTTGCGAACAACGATAAAAAGACATTGAATTATTTTTTAGTGAATATAGAATCTTTTCGCAATGATTTACCGATGACTCCTATTACGTGATACATTATCGGGAGTCAGGTGGCATTTCTTGTCCATGCCACCTACACGAGAAAGGATTCGTGAATCATGATTTTGCGTATTCCCGTCACCAAGGTTTATGAAGTCCACGTTTCAGACGATGGCCAAATCGCCACCCCCAACGTCGTTCGCGACGTCAAAGGTGAAGCGAGCAGCTGGAGTGCTGAGCAGGTTGAAGAACGTGGTACGTTAGTGCAAACTGAAGCCGGCAATGCCAGTATTGTTTGTGCCAACTACCCCGGCGATATGCCCTGCACAGACTGATCGTCTTCCAACATTGAATTGAGCGTTCGGCACGGACTGCTGCTTTCAAACAGTGGTATTGCTATCGCTCATGACAATGAGACTGTTGATTCTTTCACAGGCATCAACAGTGCAATGGCGGGGTTGTTGACCCACCGTTGAGACCTTATCGTTCGCAGATGTTTTTGGCGCGTTGTCTTTTGGCAGGTGTTTTAATACCTGTTTAAAAAGTATCAACGACCTGGTCAAAAATGTGTTCGGTGGGTATACAATGGAAGACATGAGTTCACTACAGGGACATTTGCTCATCGCCTCCCCGAGCATGGATGATCCGAACTTCCGCCAGACGGTGATGCTGATGGTTCAGCATGATGCCGATGGTGCGTTGGCTTTGGTTCTAAATCGCCCCAGTAACCTTTCCGTGCAACAGGCATGGGAGCAGGTTGGCTCTTCGCCATGCAAGTGTGAAGGCCAGCTGGGTATCGGTGG
>JBICHS010000419.1:0-6975 GCA_043101135.1 Phycisphaeraceae bacterium JB051 | reverse complement strand
ATCATCGAAGGTGCCGGCAAGACGTCCGACATCAAGGGTCGTATCGAAATGATCAAGAAGCAGATCGACTCCTCCAGCAGTGACTACGACAAGGAAAAACTGCAGGAACGTCTGGCCAAGCTCGCTGGTGGCGTGGCTCAGATCAACGTCGGTGCTGCTACCGAATCTGAAATGAAGGAAAAGAAGGCTCGCGTCGAAGACGCCATGCACGCCTGTCGCGCTGCTGTCGAAGAAGGCATCCTTCCCGGCGGTGGTACCGCAGTCCTTCGTGCCCGCAAGGCCATCGAAAAGTTGGACCTGGCAGGTGACGTGAAGATCGGTGCTGAAATCGTCTTCCGCGCCGTTGCCGCCCCCATCAAGCAGATCGCAACCAACGCCGGCCAGGACGGCTCAGTGGTCGCTCAGAACGTCGAAGCTTCCAAGGAAGTTGCCTACGGCTACAACGCTCTGACCAACGAGTACGGCGACCTGATCAAGATGGGCGTCATCGTCCCCACCAAGGTCGAACGTGCTGCCCTGCAGAACGCCGCAAGCATCTCCGGCCTGCTGCTTACCACCGACGCCGTGGTCAGCGAAATCAAGGACGACAAGAAGTCCGCCGGCGCCCCCGGCATGGACGACATGGGTTATTAATCCCACCTTCGTCCGCGATGTAAAACATCACCAATTAAACAACCCTCGTTCGTTGAGCGAGGGTTGTTTTTTTATGCGCGTTGGGATGTTGCTGTGAATGTGAACGCACAACGCCCCTGGGGTTAAAACCCCAGGGCTTTAATGTGCAATCGGAGACGCATGGGGCCATACATTCTCGCTGTGAAGTTTGAACTGGAACTAAAGCCCCGGGGTTTTAACCCCGGGGACGTTGTGCGAACACATACCCCATTGACGCTGATCAAAACAGAAACCCCAACTTGATATGCCACACGGCTGCGCCATGTTCCTGATGCCGTTTGATGTACCCTGCGACCTTGAGTTGATGATCCCGTGACGTCACCGGTTTACAACTGGGCCGCCGTCCCCACACCGGGCCCTGTGGTTTGAGATGTTGTTGCGTCAGCGCGTAGGTCCCTGCCTGCCTTGCACGTCCAAGGTGGTACCGGGGTGATGGATCGCGCCCGTCATGGATGATCGCTTGGCTTTGATCATCACGTTCATTCATCTCCATGGAGCGGAACCGGGCAAGCAGGTGAAAATGGTTGACTTCGATGGCAAGGGCGATGGGTTCACAGTTGTCTGCCAACAACCGATCGATCATGGCTTGGCATAACGTTTGACGTTGCCGCTTCGTGAGTTTGGTGGGGGGATGTTTGAGTTGCTTTTTGCTGTATTCGAAGATGGGTGCATAGACACCATCGGGAGGCGGGTTTTTGTACTCACCTTCGATGTGGGTTTGGTGTTGCCAGGCACGGTAGCCGCGTGGGTCACCGCGGAGCCATGTGCCATAGGTTCCGCCGACACAGTGATAGAAATTGTGCCACGCGTTGGGGTTGATCCCGGACATGGGGGCAGCGTACATCTTGGTGTTTGATATGTAAAGGAAAATGTGGACGTCGCACGTCCCTGGGGTTAAAACCCCAGGGCTTTAGTTCCAGTTCGAGCGTCAACGAGAAAATGGAACTTTACTCAACAGCGTTTCATGTACACATAAAGGGTTTTGTTTGCCAACCACGCAACGCATGCACATTAAAGCCCCGGGGTTTTAACCCCGGGGACGTTGTGCGTTCGATCTGTCATTGTGCGTTCGACCTGTCATTTACCGTGCGAAATCACTGCACATGCGCGGTGGGCAATTCCCCCAGCGCCTTGTCGATATTCTCTTGCGGCAGATCGTAATCTTCCAATTCACCTGCCAGATACTTGTCATAACTGTAAAGGTCAAAATGCCCATGGCCTGAGAAGTTAAAGACGATGCATTTTTCTTCGCCGGTCTCTTTACAGCGGAGTGCTTCGTCGATGGCTGCACGGATCGCGTGGTTCGTCTCCGGTGCAGGGCAGATGCCTTCGGTGCGAGCGAACATGACGCCGGCTTCGAAGGCTGCGTTCTGGTGATAGGAGCGTGCTTCCATCACGCCGAGTTTGTGCATCAGGGACAACGTGGGAGCCATGCCGTGATAGCGGAGTCCACCTGCGTGGATGCCTGATGGGACGAAGGAGTGCCCGAGCGTGAACATGCAAGCCATGGGCGCCATGCCGACGCTGTCACCGAAGTCGTACGCGTATTTGCCACGCGTGAGTGTCGGGCATGCGGTGGGTTCGGAGGCGATGAGCTTTGGGCCTCGCCCGTCGAGCACGTCTTTGACATAGGGGAAGACCAGACCTGCGAGGTTTGAGCCGCCACCTGCACAGCCGATGAGCACATGGACATTTTCTTCCGCCAGAGCGAGTTGCTTTTTGAGTTCCAAGCCGATGATGGTCTGATGCAGACACACGTGGTTGAGCACGCTGCCCAGCGCGTAGTTGGTGTCATCATGCGACGCTGCATCTTCCACAGCTTCGCTGATGGCAATACCCAATGAGCCGGTGGTGTCGGGGGCTTTTGCGAGAATCTCCCGGCCGACCTTGGTGTCCTGCGATGGCGATGCGACGCAGGTGGCATTCCAAAGCTGCATGAGGCTTCGACGGTAAGGCTTCTGGTGATAGCTGACTTTCACCATGTACACCTTGCACTCAATGCCGAAGAGGTCACAGGCAAAGGCCAGGGACGAGCCCCACTGGCCGGCACCGGTTTCGGTGGCAATGCGACGAATCCCCGCCTGCTTGTTGTAGTACGCCTGGGCGACCGCCGTGTTGGGCTTATGCGAACCGGCAGGACTCACGCCTTCGTTCTTGTAGTAGATTCGGGCAGGGGTCTTCAGATGCTTTTCAAGGTTCACCGCACGGACCAATGGCGAGGGACGCCAGATGGCAAGCTTCTCGCGGACCTCGTCAGGAATTTCAATCCAACGCTCGGTGCTGACTTCCTGCTCGATGAGTGTGTCCGGGAAAATCGGCTTCATATCATCGGGCGTCAGCGGCTTTCCCGTCGCTGGATGACAGTGCGGCGGCACCAGCTCCGGTAAGTCGGCGGCAATGTTGTACCAGGCGTGCGGGATGTCATTGGATGACAAAATAAAACGGTGATCGTGCATGACGTTAATCCTGAAAAAATATTAACTGTGGACACGTCAATCTTACGACAAATTTGTCCCTACTGCATCGCGCATTGCATGGTATGATATCCGCGTGTCCGGAATCGCCCAATCCAATACGCGTAATAAAATCATCTTCAGCATCATGTTGCTGATCGCGATGTTCGTCATCGGCGTGACCGGCTTTACACTCATCTCAGACACCAGAACCATCGGCGAGGCCATCTGGATCACCGTCAACATTCTTTCCACCGTCGGGTCCATCAGTCTGGAACTCGAACCCAATGAACAAATCTGGGCAACCATTCTCATGGGACTTGGCGTACTCACGGTTTTCTATGTCGGCGGTAACCTGGTGGCCTTTATCGTGGACGGTGAATTGCGACATATGTTCGGGAGACGTCACTTGGAAAAACAAATCAGTCATCTGAAAAATCATGTCATCGTCTGTGGCTTTGGTCGAATGGGTGAAGCGCTCTGTGAACGACTGCATGAACAAGGCCACCAGTTCGTCGTCATTGATCCGGATGGTGACACCAAGCAGCGTGTCGATGCCAAGGGGTATCTGATCATCCAGGGGGATGCCATGATTGAGCAGACCCTCAACGAAGCGCAGGTTCACCGCGCGGTCGGCTTGGCAACGTGTCTGCACAGTGATGCGGATAACGTCTTCGTCACGTTGACTGCCCGTGAACTCAACGACGATCTGATCATCATCTCCCGTTCGGAAAACAAGGAAACCGAAACCAAGCTCAAGCGTGCAGGGGTCAGCCGTGTGATCTGTACGCCCGAGCATTCTGCCAACAAGGCCATGCAGATGCTCCTGCATCCTGCGGTCGAAGAACTCGTTGAGCTTGCAGTCAGTGGCGATGATCTGGAAGTCACCAAGGTCCAACTCGTGCAGTTGCCCAAAGCCTGTGGCAAGTCACTCCGCGAATTGGCGCTGCCCAAAATCTCAGGCCATATTGTCGTTGCCATGGTTCAACCTGATGGCTCACGCACGTTCAACCCACCGCCGGATACCGCGCTGAATGCCGGTGATGAGCTGATTGTCATCGGCCCGATCGGTGGCACGACCAAACTCTTTGACGCCTTTGGCGCTGAAGGTGTGCATCTGGTGTAAAATGCAGATGTCCGGTGTGATCCTGCTGTGATTGGCAGCCTGATCCCGCCCTGTTTTCGACTCTTGTCCCGGCACGGGGAGCATGCCACTCATGTCAACTTTGGCAACATGGTCACTACTATGTTTTCTCCTGGCTGTGGTTCTCTTTGCCATCGAAGTCTTCGTCCCCTCAGGCGGCTTGCTTGGCGTGCTTGCGATCATCTCCGCCATCACCGGGATCATCTTCCTCTTCCAGATCGATACCACGCTCGGCCTGGTCGGCTCGATCGTCTGCGTCGCTGCGATTCCCGTGTTGATCATGTCCGCAATGAAGTTTTGGCCCAGCACGCCGTTTGGGCGCATGCTCATTCTCAAAGACCCCAAAGACAATGATGATGTAGATCGTCAACAAGGCGAAGTCGCAGAAAATATCGAGCCCGACCCGCAACCGACATATTTGAACATGACCGGCATTGCTCACACAGACTTGCGCCCCGTAGGGATCTGTCGCCTGGATGATCACAAAGAACACTGCATCTCCGTCAGTGGCATGATCGAAGCCGGAACCCCCATCAAAGTCGTCGCCATCACCGACGGCAACATCAAAGTCCAACCCCTCGACGATTAAACAAATTCGGTGACAACGTTATCCGTGTGATCTCCCCCATCGCGAACTCACACCATACGACTCACCCCACGCCAACCAAGCTCGAAGCGACATTAAAGCCCGCGGGACTTTAGTCCCCGGGGCGTTGTGCCCCCGCATCACACGTTGTTATTCAATCTCCCCCAACACTCACGCACCCACACACTCACACCATACGACTCACCCCGCGCCAACCAAGCTCGAAGCGACATTAAAGCCCGCGGGACTTTAGTCCCCGGGGCCATGTGCGACCGTCAGCACCACGCTGCCGACTTTATGCCCGCCGTCCACGTACCGATGTGCCTCTGCGGTGTCTTCCAACGGGTAACACCGATCGATCACCGCGCGGTACGTCCCCGCTTCGATCATCGCTTTGATTTGCTGCAGATCATCACGGCTGTCCGCCGACACACTGCAGACCATCCGACGTTTACTCAGCAAATTCACGAGCCCCATTTGAAACAAATGTCGGATCGCAAACGCGGTGAGCAGATACCGCCCGTTAGCTGCGAGGACGCGTTTGGTCTTGCCAAACGTGGTCTTTCCCACCGTGTCAAAAACGATGTCATATGCCTGCGAGCTTTGGGTAAAGTCCGTCTGCGTGTAGTCGATGACGTGGTCTGCGCCCAGTGATTGGACGCGTTGCAGATTCTTCGTGCTGCACACGCCGGTGACGGTTGCGCCAAGGTTTTTTGCAATTTGAATCGCTGCAACACCCACCGCGCCGGACGCCCCGTAAATCAGCACGTAATCGCCTTGTTTGATCTTGCCTGCCTTGAGAAAGTGCATCGCGGTGAGTGAGCCAAACGGGATCGCCGCTGCCTCGTTCAATGGCAGGTTCTCCGGCATGTTGCTGATCGAGCTCCCCGCAGGCACGCAGATGAATTGAGCATTGGTCCCCATGTTCATGCCGGTGATCCCAAAGACGCGTTGGCCGACGGTGAAACTGTCCACGTCTTGGCCGACCGCATCAATCTCACCTGCATAGGAAACGCCGAGAATTGGCTGTCTGGGTTTGAAAAAGCCAAACATGGGACGGGCCAGTAATGCCATCGTCCACGGGATATTTTCAAAGCCGCGCATTTTCACATCGCCGGAGGTGACTGTCGATGCATGAATCTTCACGCGGACTTGATCGGCCGTGGGCTCAGGCGTGGGGATATCGACCAGATGCAAAACATCCGGGCTGCCGAAGCGCGTATGTGTGATGGCTTTCATGAGGGTTCCGCCATGTGATTGGTAATCTCTGTGAGTATCATACCAATTCACATGCAGGTTACGCAGTCTTCGACGATGCCGTCCGACTCACAACCGGTTCACACCGATGCCAAAAAGTCGGCGGACTTGATGGTTTGTCAACACGCGGTACATCCATAGAGCGACTGCAAAGAACACCATGCCCAGAATGGAAAGCGTCCATGCCGGCACCTGCGCGATCGCTTGGCCGAAGATGTTCAATGTTGCAGGTGCACTGATGAAAAATCCGACGATTGAGACGAGCAAGGCTGTGATCATCACCAACCAGATCAACACCAACCCGCACGTCCGCCAACCACGTTTAAGCTTGAATAACCCCGGCCCGATGAAGATGCCCAGCGCACCAAAGTTGATGTTGATATGCCCGTTGATCAGATGCCCGATCATTTCAAGAATCGACAAAACGCCACAGATGATAAACAACACCGCGACAACTTTAAGCGATGTCGGCAAGGTGGGTGATGGTTCGTATTCCTGCATAACTTCTCCCTCCGGCAAGTAGCCTGCAAATCATACTCGCAGCCGTCGGGAGATACCATTGCATGTCAGTTGCCATGGAGCAATGTCTTGATGCCATCAGCAATATTTCTTTACAGACTACTGAGGTAAACCAGTGACCCTGTGAGAATGGATACGGCGATCAGGAGGATGGCTGTCGTGGAGCCGCATCCTGCTTTGGAGCCTTGCTGCTGGCTTTGGATTTTTGCCAGTAGTTCTTCCTGCATCTTCTGGATTTGCGCTTTTTGCTCGTCGGTGAGATCTTTGAATTCCGGCTTCTCCCCGAGGGCCGTGCCGTTGTCTGCATCGTATCGCTTGTCCTCCTGCGGGTCATACATGGAGCA
>JBICHS010000418.1:0-4570 GCA_043101135.1 Phycisphaeraceae bacterium JB051 | reverse complement strand
CATGAGTTCATCACTGCATGGTTACAATGCCGTCGCCAATCTTTGGTTGTTCTGGAAATGACGGTTCTGTGAGCACGGTTTGTGTATACCTGTTGGCCCGTCAGATGGGTGATGTTGCAGAATATCTCAGATAAATACAATTCACCAACACACGTTAACGCCATCCTGAATTATGGGATGGCATTTTTTGTCGATGGCCAACGAAGCAAAATGAGCGATGCGCTGAACCTGATTTTTGGATAAGGTTTTTTGAGTGCACAAGAGCAGGAAAGGGACTAGCGACCAGGGACTAGGGAAAAGACCAAAAGGCAGAAAAACAGGGCAAAATATTCGATGAACAGCCCTGGTCCTTTGTGGCTAGTCACAAGTCCCTCCCGCCAACAGGCGCATTTCGACTTGTCCCAAACTCAAATTCTTTGCATTTTGACTGAAGATGATGTTGTGTTGTGTTACTTGTGTTTATAATAATGTTAACAGTTGTTTGCCTGTCTTATGAACAGTTGCAAAGTAGGATTTTCAGCAGGTATATGGCAAATTTTCGTTCTCAATACTTGCCTTGAGGAACTTGCCTGTTATTATGTTTATTAACAGTTGAGCTCAAATATTATGACACAACTACACCGCGACAGCCCGATTCCATTGAACTATCAGCTCTCACAGCAGTTAGAAGCTGAGATTGTTGAATCGCGTTGGCAAATCGGGGCCAAGATTCCATCGGTTCGCCAGCTGACTGAACGTTATGGCGTGAGTATGCCGGTCGTTCGTCAGGCTTTGCAGCATCTGGCCAGTGAAGGCGTCATTGAGACATTGCATGGCAAGGGGTCGTTTGTCCGCAAACGACCTGAGCAGCGTGCCTCGGTATCGGCTCAGACCTTGGTGTTCATGCTCACGGATGCGACGCCGATGAAGATGAATTACTTCCTGCGTGTCTTGCCTGAAGTTGAAAAGGCGGCTGTGGGGCATGGTTTGAGTGTTGAATTCAACCAGTTCAATCCCGACATCGCCAATGCAACGACCAGCCAGGCCCGCCCGCGCGGGGTGATCTGGTGTGGTGGTGGCAACATGCATTACGTTCAGGACATGGTCCGTCGTCAGTTGCCGGTTGTGGCAGTGGGGGACGGCCCGGATATTGAAGGTGTCACACGCATCGTCAACGATGACTTTGAAGGCGGTTACATCGCTGGCAAGTATCTCTTCGGTCTGGGACATCGTCATGCCTGTGTGATTCAGCGTCAGGCTTCATTGACATATGCCCGTCGTCGTCTGGCAGGTTTCCGTCATGCAGCTGAAGAATTCGAAGGCACACGCGTGGATGTGATGGCCTGTGACGGCGTCGATGCCACCGAGATTGCAACCGACATGCTCGACGTGCCTGATCGCCCCACAGCGGTCTTTGGGACGTCGGATCGCCTGGCGCATGCGGTGATGCGTGTTGCCAACGACATGGGCATGCGATTGCCTGAAGATTTAAGTGTGATGGGGTTTGGCGATGAGCCGTTTGCCGAATTCATGATGCCTGCATTAACGTCGATCCGAATCAATCTGACGCAGTTGGGACGAGCTTGTGTGCAGGCGCTTCTGGATAAACAGCCGGAGAATGCGGACGAGTGGGTCCGCGAAATCAAGTTAGACGTTCAGCTTGTGGAGCGTTCCTCGGCACAACGGATTTAGAGGGTAAATACCATGAAAAGCATTGACCAGAGCCCCGTCAGAGGGTTCACGCTTATCGAATTGCTTGTGGTCATCAGTATTATCGCGTTGCTGATTTCTATCCTGCTGCCTGCTTTGGCAACCGCAAGACTCTCTGCTCAGCAGACCAAATGCGCTTCAGGACTCCGGCAGATCGGGATCGGGTTTGTGCTTTATGGTGAAGACTACGAACAGTATTTCCCCAGCCCCAAAGGCTATGGCGACTGGGGTAGCAATGGTGACACTCGGTACATGTGGTACATCGGCCGTTACGTCAACAATAACTGGTGGACCAAAAACAGAGGCAGTGCTGCACGCTACAACTTCCCCTACGAAGTCAAATGCCCCCATCGTCCCACCTCAGCCTATAGCTTTGGGATGAACTACTACTACACCGGCGAGTATTGGAAAGTGATCAATGCTTCAAGTACGGCATTACTTTCCGATGCCAACAGCTTCTACATGTTCCCAAACCGCTGGAGAAAAAATTACCTCTATCGTCACATGGATCGTGACGGTAGCAACACTGACAACATGAACGTGCTCATGGGTGACATGCGCGTGATCACCATCCCTCATCGCGCAAAAATCATCACCACCCCACATGAGAAGTGCAAGTTCGTCAAGACCAGGAAGCAAGGATAAACCACCACCTGCTTGATATCCGACAAGACCCACAAACCAGACCATATCCATGCTCTGTCCAGTGAGACTTCACATAGGCAGAGATGGATCAACATACTTCCAATCCATGATCTCGTTTAACTGGAAAGAATCGTTATGAGTACCTTTCGTTTCAATGTCCACAACTGTCTGACGCTTTTAGCAGCAACGCTGATGGCAACTGTCACGGCATCGGCTGCGGACCTGTACATGTCACCGTCCGGTTCAGGCAATAAGTCCGGCAACAGCTGGGACAATGCCATGCAATACACCGACGCCAAGTCGTTGGAAGATGCCTATGGCAAACTCAAACATGGTGACACGCTCAACCTCGCTGCCGGCCAGTACAAGGGCGGAACCATCACCCTCAAGAATGATGGCAAGACCGAAAAAGACATCGTCACCATCAAGGGACAAATCAAAGACGGCAACATGCCCACCTTCGTCGGGGAGTGGGGCAAGCATGATGCCAACAAGGGCTTCACCTTGTTCAACGTTGACGCCGGTTCAAGCTGGATTGGTCTGCAAAACATTGCAGCCCGAAATGTCCGTGGCTTTTTCTGGACCAATTCCCCCGGTAATGTCACTGGTATTCGCATCAAAAATGTTGATGTCCGCGAAACACGCGATGGCTTTATTTTCACCGGTGGTGCTTCGGCATCTCAGCCCGAGACAGGCAGCAATGACATCCTTGTCGAGGATGCCAAAGTGATTCACTATTCCAAACGCGGCTTCCGCATTCGGGATGGTGTCTACAACGCGACTTTCAAAAACTGTGTTGCCGATGCCGGTGGTAAGCAATGGGCTACCGAACCTTTCCACATGGGCTTCTCCTGCCAGGGCGGTTCGGGTAGTTCAGGTATCTACGATCATGACATCACGTTTATCGACTGCATCTCCATGAACAACTACCACGATGCTGGCAGTGGTTACTGGAACGCTGACGGTTTTTGTGCTGAACGCAATTGCTACAACATCACCTACGTCGGCTGCATCGCGTATGACAACACCGACGGTGGTTGGGATGACAAGTCTGCCAACCCGCTGCTCATCGGCTGTGTCGCTTTGCGTAACAAGCGTAATCTTCGCTTCTGGAGTAACGAACCGGGCGTGGTGCTTTACCGCACGGTCAGTGGCTATCCCTACAAGCGTGGTGGGAATTCCAGCTCGGTCTGTATGTGGACCGGCGGCATTGCCAGGATTTACAAGTCCACATTCTTTGGTGATCGCCCGGGGTGGGAACTCTCACGCTATCGCGCCCCGGCGGAAGTCGAAGCGGCGCTGCGTGCCTTGCATCACGACAGTGTCGTCGTGCTCTCCGATGCGAATCAGGCAGACAAGCGTATCATTCTCGAAAACACAAAGGTCATGAGCACTGAAGAATCGGCCAAAGTGTTACCTGACTTTGCGTATGGTCAATCCGAAAAGTTTGAAATCGGCACGGCACTTGACGGGCTTGGATCGGGAAGTAATCAAGGTTATCACTCCAGCTGGCGCAGTGAAGATTACATGACCATCGCTCGCAAACTCCAGCCTGCAATCGTCAAGGAAGGCAAGCTTCTCGATGCCAAGCCGATCAACGTCTTTATCAACAAGAATCCCACCGGCTGGTACTTTTCCGGTTGGCGTTCCGTGGATATGAAACGCATCAAGGGACAGGGCATTGATGGTACGGATTGCATGGGACTCGTTGCCAAAGGTGATTCCAATGGCGCAGGTGGCACCTACCGCACCAAACGTACAGGCTGTGACATCAACCTTTTGGATCGCGAAAAAGCCGACTGGCATTTCAGCTTCATGATCAATACCAACGGCAACGGCAATGTCCCCAAAATGGCAGCCAAAATCTTCTCCATGGATAAAGCCCAGAAGACCAAAGACATCTCACTGGCTGGCAAGTTCGATCCCTCCGTGCAAGGCTGGCAGCAGATCTCCATCCCCGTCAAAGCCTTTGAGAGTGGTGGCAAATCACTGACTTCCTTCGCAGGCTTCTATGTCCGCATGGACGGTTCGATCAGTAATCCCATCCTCTTTGATGATGTCAAACTCACCCCCGGTCAAGCTGACGCCAAAACCATTGCTGCTGCACCGACAAGTTCCGCTGCTTCAACCGGCTCCGTTTCCACAGCAAGCTCTGAACCACAGTTGGCGGATATGCCCAAAGGCGATGCCAACAGTCTCAAGTCCATCAACGTCTACGACAACAAACGCAGCTCCG
>JBICHS010000417.1:0-2530 GCA_043101135.1 Phycisphaeraceae bacterium JB051 | reverse complement strand
CTCCATGAAGTCATGGAACTCTCCGAGCAGGCGCGTGGCTACTACGAACGGCTCACCAATCCTGTAGGCATCTATGCCCCCTCCACCGTCTTTGCTTCGCTGATCAAGTTCCCACATGTGGAGATGAATCAATACTCCTCAACCTCGGGAACCGAGACTGCGATCACGCTGCCCATCGCATCGCTGACACCCTTCAGCGAAAACGCATCCACTGCCGTCAAGGAGCTGGGCGAACGCTCTGACGACCCCAAAGCAAAACTCGTGATCGTCTGCCCCAAGCCTGCGGAAAAAGAGCGGCTTATTGAACTCATCGAACAGCACATTCCCGGCTCTCTGGAACGGCTGACCATCGAAGTGGGCTATCTCTATCGCGGGTTCACATGGGAGAATGATCAGGGTCAAACCCTCATCCTCACGCCGCATCAGGAAATTTTCCACCGCTATGAAGTCCGCCGAACCATCCGTCGCCTTTCGGGGTCACAGGCAGCAGGCAGCCGCGCGACCGATGCGTTTCTCGACTTAACGCCCGGCGACTACGTCGTGCACATCGATCACGGCATTGCGCTTTTCCGTGGCCTTCGACAAATGGTGCCCGGCAGTCGCAAAACTTCCGAAGGCCCGCCCCAGCCGACCAAGAAAAAGAAAACCGAAAAGTCCGCGCCAACGGAAGAATATCTCACGCTTGAATTCGCGGACAAAGCTTTGCTCCACGTCCCTGCTACGCAGATCGACATGGTCAGCAAATACATCGGCGGCTTTGAAGGTCGCCCCCCACTTTCCAAGCTCGGTGGCAAGCGTTGGGAAAAACAAAAAGAGCAAGTCGAAGATGCCGTCAAAGACATGGCTAGCGAACTGCTCCGCGTGCAGGCCGCCCGTCAAGCCATCCCCGGCATTCGTTTTCCCGATGACACCAAGTGGCAAAAAGAATTCGAAGCCGAGTTCCCCTACCAGGAAACCGAAGACCAACTCACCGCGATCCATAGCTGTAAACAGGACATGATGTCCCCACGCCCGATGGACCGATTGATCTGCGGTGATGTGGGCTTTGGGAAAACCGAAGTTGCCATCCGCGCTGCGTTCAAAGCGGCAGACGCCGGTAAACAAGTCGCAGTCCTCGTCCCCACCACCGTGCTTGCTGAACAACACGAACGCACCTTCCGCAAGCGCATGGCAGATTACCCCATCAACATCGAATGCATCAATCGCTTTAAAACCGGCAAGCAAGCCAAAGCCATCATCACCGGTTTAGCCACCAAGTCCGTCGACATTGTCATCGGCACGCATCGTCTGCTCAGTAAAGACGTCCGCTTTGCTGACCTTGGTCTGGTCATCATCGACGAGGAACAACGCTTTGGTGTCGAACACAAAAACCGCCTGCTGCAATTCCGATTGACGGCTGATGTACTCACGCTTTCCGCCACGCCGATCCCACGTACGTTGCATATGTCCATGCTCGGCCTGCGTGATATCAGTTCGCTGTCGATCCCACCTGCCGATCGTCGTGCGATCGTCACCGAGGTCATCGCCTACAACGAACACCGCATTAAAAATGCCATCATCCGTGAGATGAATCGTAATGGGCAGGTGTATTACGTGCACAACCGCGTGCATGACATTCAATGTGTTGCAGACAACGTCAAACGACTTGTCCCTGACGCACGCGTGATCATCGGCCACGGGCAAATGGCAGGCCATGAACTTGAAAAAGTCATGCTCAAGTTCATCCGCAAACAAGCAGACGTGCTCGTCTCCACCACCATTATCGAATCGGGCATTGACATCCCCACTGCCAACACCATGATCATCGACCAGGCGGACATCTTCGGCTTGGCAGAGCTCCACCAATTGCGTGGTCGTGTCGGGCGATACAAGCATCGCGCTTATTGCTATCTGATGTTGCCTGAAGATCGCCCTGTCAATGACAAGGCAGTCAAACGTCTGCGAGCCATTGAGCAATACGCGATGCTCGGCGCGGGTTTTAAAATTGCCATGCGCGACCTTGAAATCCGTGGTGCGGGCAACCTGCTTGGTGCTGAGCAATCCGGGCATATCGCTGCGGTGGGTTATGACATGTATTGTCAGATGCTCGAACATGCCACCAAGCGGCTGCGTCATGAACGGGTCATCGAACCGGCGAAAACACACTTGGAATTACCAGCCATCGGCCAATTGCCCAAGAGCTATATCAGCAGCGATAAATTCCGTATGGAAGCGTATCGTCGTCTGAGTCGTGCGCTGTCGATGGATGAATATGATGCAGTGGTCAAAGACATCACCGATGCCTATGGCAAAGCGCCCGCCCCTGCTCAAACCTACATGGACTTAACCGAGTTGCGTCTGGCTGCAACGCTCCTGCAAATTGATGTGCTTAAACTCGAAGGCCCAGACCTGATCTTCAAGACCAAGGCACCGCAGGAAGTGTTCAAAGTCTTCGAAGGTGCACCCGGTCGCGTGAGTCTGATTGACGAAACGACGGTGTATTACCGCCCACCGTCCAATTATCTCGAACCGGTGTCCAGATCGGAAGAGC
>JBICHS010000416.1:0-5532 GCA_043101135.1 Phycisphaeraceae bacterium JB051 | reverse complement strand
TCGAGCCGAGCAATATATCAGAGTCGCCTTTCAGATGCAAGGGGATTGTGGATGGGCTGTGTAAAACACGAAAACTGTTCATTTCGCTCCATTCAAGTCTGCATTGCGTGACAACCACCCATTTGCCAGCTGTGATCAGCTTTTCTATTCTCACCATCAGGCATCACCAAGTTATTTCGATTCCGGAGGGGTCCGTTGAGAGAATCAGCCAAAGCGGTCTGCATCACTTTCGCAGTCATCTCGATTTTAGTCAGCTTGATATTTGCACTGGTTCTTTTTGACGTGGGATCTACTGGCAATGCAAGCGTACCCTTGCCGATCATGTGGGCGATCTGCGGGGGCATCATGGCATTCGGGGTTGTGCTATTGGTGATCTATCTTAAATTACACAACCAGAAAGACCTGGCACCTGATTATCTGGGCATGAGCACCCAATCCTATTTCAATCGTGATGGCTTTACGTATTATCCTGCTATCGGTCCAGTAAACGGGCGAGCTGTCATGGCCATTGTGTTCCAGAATCAATATGACAGGCGTGTCCTGGCCAAGGTCGCATTTCGCCCCAAACCCAAGTTACTGGGGCGGGAAGTTCGACTGAGTCCGATCGTGTTTTACATCGACTGCCCTGCTGCAGGATACGGACATGTCAAAACAGAATTTGCCATCCCGGAAAAAGCGCAAGGCCAAGTCATTGCTTTTGAAACCGGGTCACATGTCAAATATCCCGAAGGCAAAGGCAAACGCGTTCACTTTGGTGATGGCGTTCTAATCCGTGCCAATTCTGGTTTTGATGACCCCGGTTCACTTTTTCGAGGCGCCGTGGCCGTCGCTTCATTGGCAACAGGTAACATACGAATCATGAAAGGCCCTGCGTTATCTCTCAAAATGCCTCAGAACGTCGAACCATTCTTTGACCCAGAAAACGAACCAGAATTAACCATTCTCTGGCAATGGGGTGATCCACACTTGCCCCCCGTGCGATCGGATACAGATATGCAGAACATATCCATTTTATGAAGACCATCTAATGCAAATATACTGTGTATTATTCAAAAATGAGAACCTTCCCACAACAAAGACCTGGCAACAGACTTTAGAACAACTGGGATACCCTCTGAAACTTGATTGGCAAGGTGAACTAGCCGAGGTCGACGGGGATTTGCCTTGCTATGTAGAGGATCAATTTTGCGGAATACACGTCTGCTTGGAGCCTGTTTCAGAAACAGAACAGGCTGAGAAATTCAAAGCCATCAGCCATGAATATGACACCGTCGGAACCTTCATGCTTGAACATCAGCCCCGGTCATATTTGCCGAACATGTATGCCATGGCCAGCCTCGCTATCGCGACGAATGGCAAGTTGTACTCACCGGAAAGCAACGAATATTTACCTGCTGAGCAGGTAAACGATTGGGCTCAACAGCAGATTGCAAAATACAGATCAATGCCATCAACCACAGGCAAACCACAACAACGACACACCAGCACTGTTGTTTCAAAACTGTGTATGTCATGCTTGGCGTGTTGGTAGCCATTGGCATTTTGACAGCACTTTTTACGGGCTACGCAAAAGTGTACGGCTAACGTTTACTCAGAAACCGTTGTCGGATCGGGTCGATACAGTCTGGTTTCCAATGCCCAGATTTTTTCGGTGAAATTGCCACCGGCTTGTTCGTTTTGGTCAGCACCTTCAGCGTTATCGTCATCGTTGCGACTGGTCGAAATCGCCATCTGCATCTTGGCATCCAGATCATCCAGATGTGAGATGAAAATCGCTTCGGGGGTTGAGGGGATTTTCAGGGCGCCGAACTCGGGTTTGCCGTGATGGGACAAAATGATGTGTTCCAGGACCATGGCAATGGCCCCCGGAATTTTTGTGCCATCAGCTTCACATTGACGGATGTAGTCATGGAGCATGGTGAGTCCGCGACCGATATGCCCGACGAGTTGGCCTTCATCGGTGTAGCCGAAGCCGGTTTGCCAGGTGAGTTCGCTGGTCTTACCCAGGTCATGCAGGAACAAGCCCATGAGGACGATGTCGCGGTTGAGCTGGGGATAATGCTGGAGCATGCCGTCAGCAAGTTGCATGAGGCTTAGCGTATGTTCGAGGAGCCCGCCGAGGTAGGCATGGTGCAACGTCATGGCAGCGGGTGCAACGCGGAATTTTTCCATCAGATCGGCGTCGGCCATATAGGTTTCTGCCAAAGCTTTGATCGCAGGATTTTCAAAGCTCATCACCAACATATAAAGCTGGCTGAACATCTCCTCGATATCCCGCTGCGTGGTTGGCAGGAGCATTGCCAAATCTTCCTGCGTCGGGTTGATCGCAGCGATTTTCTGGATGATGACCTGCATCTCGCCCTGATAGGGTTGGGTCTGACCTTCAAGCCAGACAAAACCGTTGGTGGGCAGTTGGCTGAAAAGCTCTTCGGTGGCATTCCACATGCGACCGGGCGCGCGACCTGTTGCGTCCTGAAGCAGACACTTGAGGAACGGCTTACCGGTGCGGGTCTGACCGAGCTGACAGTTCTGGATCGCGTAGGTGCCATCGATGAACTGATTGGGAGTAAACGATTTGATGTTGATATGTTGTGTCACGTCGGGCATGGTACCCCGGCAAAGCGCCACTGCCAAGTGATGCAGGTGATCCGCAATAGCACGAGCCGCGCACGAAGTAAGCAGTCATCGCTTATTCGCCAAACAAAAAGCCACTTACATGTCGCAGGACACATGCCGAACACAGACGTCGTCTGATGCAACACAATGATGCATCCAACTGCTAATGAAAGCCTGCCGAAATAATTCAGCGATGCATCGTGTTAGTCCATTGGGTATCGGATTACAAGAACGGGAATGGGGCATTGCAAATCAAACAGCCGCTTTTGTTTCATCAATGTATCGCGGAATGTCTGGGCACGTACACCCTGGTTTTCTTCGGGGTCGGGTCGGTCCACGTGGCTGTCCTCACCGGGATGATCAGCGGCGTCTGGCAGGTCGCGTCGATCTGGGCGGTTGCCATCACCATGGCGATCCACACCTTCGGCAGTATCTCCGGCGCGCACATCAATCCTGCGATCACCCTTGCCTTTGCCGTGTTCCGCGACTTTGAATGGAAGAAAGTCCCAAGCTTTATCAGCAGTCAACTGCTCGGTGCGATCCTTGCAGCAGCGACGTTGTATCTACTCTTTAAACATTTGATCACGGATTTTGAAACCGCCCACACCATCACGCGCGGCGAGGCAGGCAGCGAACTCTCAGCCATGATCTATGGCGAATACTTCCCCAACCCGGCAGTGGCGAAATCCATGAACTGGACCAATGCAAGCGTCAGCATGCTGCAGGCCTTCATGGCGGAACTCATCGGCACGGCGTTCCTGGCGTTCTTCGTCTTTGCCGTCACCGAACCACGCAACACCGGCGGGCCCGGCAAGTACCTCTTACCCGCATCCATCGGCCTGACGGTGGCCATGCTCATCTGCATCATCGCACCGCTGTCTCAAGCAGGCTTTAACCCGGCACGTGACTTTGGACCACGCCTCGTTGCCTACTTCGCAGGTTGGGGCGACATCGCCATCCCCGGACCACGCGGCGGATTCTTCACCGTGTACATCCTCGCCCCCATCCTCGGCAGCCTCATCGGCGCAGGCATCTTCCAATACGTTACCCGCCCTGCTTATCTCACACACGAAGAAGAACTCACCGATGTGCATATTCAGTCGTGATCAGGCAACGCGCAAAAACCTGAGCACAAGATCTCAATCTGGTGCAGGTCGTGACATGAATCAAGTCACTTGCACCGGATTGACATCCGATCCTCAACAAAGGCGACGTCATTGATTGACAACAATCTCAGCGATCCAGTCCTGGCAAGCCGTCGAGGCTGGTGAGATTTTTTCGGGACTGGTAGTCTGCAACGCCTTGAGCGCCCTTCTTCTGGACCCACTGGGTCAAGCGGGTACGTTGACCCTGATACTCATACAGCGGCACACCAAAGCCACACGAATCATTGATCCGTTGGGCTGTCACGCAGATGATTGAGCGAATGCCATGAACGTGTTGCGGGTCGACTTCAAACTGCTGGAGCATGTTTTCAAACGCATCATCATCAGGCAGGACTACGCGCCCTTTGCCATGGATGCGCAGAATGTTGGGTGAACCTTCAAACGCACAGAACATGATGCAAACGCGTTTGTTCTCACGGATGTGCGCGATGGTCTCCACACCTGAGCCGGTGAAGTCCAGGTAAGCCACATTGCTGTCATCGAGGATCGCGAAGCTGCCTGAAAGTCCTTTGGGCGAGATGTTGACGTGCCCATCTTCCCCACCGGTCATGGGTGCTGAGCCAACGAAGAACATGTGTTGGCTGAGAATAAAGTCACGTTGTTTGGCAGTGAGTTTGGGTGTGGTGGACATGTGTCGAATTCTTGTGTGTCGAAGCGTTCGTTTGCGTTTACAGCATACTTCAAACAAAGATAGTCAAAGCTTCCATTCATTCCCACCTTCTGGGACAGGGAGCGACGAAAGGTGGAGATTCATTTTCCGAACGATTCTAGTGTATGGACTCAACACACATAGGTACTGTTTGATTCCAATAAAAAACAAACCAGTGCGGGGTGGACACTGGTTTGCTTAAGAATAGGGTTGGCTGCAAAAGGGCCAACGGGAGATACTGTTTAGCGATCAATACTCAGGGCGCGGCGGGCGTTGGTTGGGACCTTCCGGACGATACTTATCCATGACCGCATCGAGCTTTTGAGGATCAACGCCCAGGGCTTCGGAGAGCACCTGGCGATTGTGCTTACGCTGAGCCTCGGTCGGCTCCGTGCCACGCGCTGCAGGTGTCACCTTTTTGAAAGCTTCACGGAACTGCTCGGGTGTTACACCCAATTCCTTGGCAACGGCTTCAACGGGACGACCGTGATCACGATCATCACCATGTTGCATTGACTGACCTTCTGGGCTTTGCTCTTGATTCATCCGATCATGATGCGGGGGCATCGGCCCACGGGGACGGAATTTGTGCATCGCCTTGACGACGGTTTCTTCATCAAGATTAAAAGCTTTGGCAATGACCTTGTGATTGTTCAGCTTGATGGCCTGAGCTTCATCATGCCGCATTGATGGACGTGGGTGCTCGAGATTTCGAAACACTTCATCAAACTGGGCATCGGGAACGCCCAACTCATTAGCAAGGCTTGCGGTAAGCTGCTGCGGGGTGAGGTGGTGACGTTTGACTTCGTTCGATGGACCGTTGTGGCCATTTCGATCGCAGGATGCAGGTTTGATTTGAGCTTGTTGCTGTTGTGATTCCTGATCAGCTTGAGCGCCCATGCTCAAAATGATGCCAAGCATGAGAAGTTGAACAATGATAATGCCGGGGATGATGGGGTTTTTCATGAGGGCTTCCTTGCAAATAAGCATATTGCAGGTGTCTCGTCGTTCCGTGTAGAACGCCCCATCGGCAAAGTTATTGCCTGACATCTCAAAAAAAGGGATATTCCCCGTAAAATTCTGCTATTTCATAAGATCGGA
>JBICHS010000415.1:0-13730 GCA_043101135.1 Phycisphaeraceae bacterium JB051 | reverse complement strand
ATTTCACCGCTGCGGTCGTAGATGACATATTTGCCGGGGATGCGGACGAATAGGGTTTGGCCGCCGGGGAGGGACATAGTGTAGGGAACCCAATTATTTTGGTTCTTTTTCGATTTTGTCATTACTCGCCCGAAATGTTTTAGATCAATTGCCCAACACCTTGTCGATAGCTTCCATCGTCTTGATGGTGGGCGTGACCTTGCCGGATTCGATGCGGGAAATGGTCTCCTGGCGTAAGCCAGCACGAATTGCTAATTCTGCTTGGGATAGTCCTGCCTTCTGGCGATCTTCAATCAGTTGACGAGCCATGATCGCACGGGCGGTTTCCACGGCAGGTCGGCGTCCCTTGCGGTCTGCCTTTGGCATGGGGGGCAGCTTATCTTTATCTGCCAGCAATGTTTCGTATTCATCCTCCGGAATCACGACGTAACGCTTACCTTGAATTGTAATCGTATCTGCGTGCATAAACTTCATTCCTTTGACGACTGTCATCGCACAAAGGCTGCAACAGTCGAAACACTAATACTAGTCGTCATAAACTTCTTTGCGATGTGCGATCCGAATTATGATCACATCGTTTTGCACCTCAAAAACCACACGCCAATCGCCAGTTCTGATCCGCCAGCAACCAGACCATTTGCCTGTAAGCTGCTTGGCACCACTGACCTCTGGCCAACATTCGAGGCGTTCAAAGACTTTAATCACACGGGCTTGGATAACACGTGGTAGGTTTTCAAAGTCTACAGTAGCTTCTTGTGTAAGAATAACCCGCATTGATAAACATCCTTATAAGTTGAATACACCATACTTACATCCTCATCCATCTCATCCGTTGGTTGCATATAAAATATGCGGGTCGATTACACACATGACATTTTATGTCATATCTATGACTTGTCAATAAATTTCAGCAACAGGCCCCCCCCACGCGAGCAGTGTGGTCATGCCATCGGCATCAAACTGAATACGTCCCGGTGGAACCCACCAACGTAACACCAGAGGGAATTGTGGATTTCCCGCAACAGAGTCCTGCTCACACGATACAGATCACTGAGATCGGAAGGTTACCAACGGCCAAGTTGAAGATGTGTTAGACTGCATCCCCCCACTTGTGATCATGCTTGAAGCGTGATCATGCCTGAACACTTTGCCCACCGATTGATTGGAGCCTTATTGATGTGGAAGACACTGAACAGTCCCATTGTCGTTGTTGTTGTCGCTGCGGTTTTGTTAGCTGTCGTGATGCAGATGCGTAAGCCGCGTTTGGCGGGTGAGATTCGTGGAGTGTATGAGGAGTTGATGCTTATTGCTGAAGATGGTGCGTCCGATGCACAGAAGACCAAGGCGATTCAGGACTTTGCACAGGAAATTGCCAAGCAGATGCGCGAAGGATTTTCAGCAGGCTTCAAATCGGCTGAAGGTGAGAAGGAAAACAAAGACGGTGCATTTCTGGCAGTGCAGGAAAAGCTTCAAATTCAAGGGCTCAAATCAGTCCCCTCTCAATGGGGCAATCGACAGCGTCATCTTGGGACAATCGTGAACAACTCGGATAAGCCGATTGGTCAGATTCATCTGCATGTGACATACAAACGCAATGGTGAATTGATTGATGTTGAGAACAAGTGGCTTAACGACATCAAGATTCTCAAGCCCGGCCAATCCTTTGCGTTTGAGATTGAACGCAGCCTGCCACGCGAACTCAAGGGCGAGGAACTCGAAGCGTTCACTGCCAACTCGGTGGACGTGATGGTCAGCGGATTTGATATCAAAAAGCTTGATTGAGACAGAGGCAATTATCGGACAGATGGACGATGCGTCCTATCATTGAGACGATCAGAAAAGTCCTGATAACGCCCTTCTGAATTGCGTGACCACAAATACATCCTGCTGCATCCAGAATATGAGCAATGTCCTTGTCGTATCCATCCGACAATGAACATGTCCCATGTGTTTAATACGAGGACGTGTCATCACGATGCATTTGCTGCGGCGTTACCATTCCATGTGTCGCTGGACAATCCGTGCTACGCTTTTTGGCGGGTTGCTATTAGTCTGCTCATTTGCCTTTGACTGGGATTACTACGAGAACATTCACGAATTTCTGGAAGAAGTCGACCATTTTGAGTTGGACGAAATCCTGCTGATGGCTGGCCCGATCGGGATAGGCATCTTGTTGGATATCGTTCGCGCCAAGAATTTCAAGCAGCAACAAGTCAAGCTTTACGAGCAACATTTGGAAACGCTTGGGCAAACGTTGCACGGTGCCCAGGATATCATCAACAACTTCCTTAACAGTATTCAACTGTATATTCTCAAGGCACATGACCAAAAGCTGGATCCTGCTGACGTTGACAAACTCGAAAGGCTCATCGAGCAGACCACCCAGCGTTTGAACCAACTTGAAAAACCACTGCTCGAAAAAAAACAACAAAGCCAAAATGAAGCTCATGTGAATCACAAGTAAGAAGTGACAGCATTCACTGATACCACCTTTGCACCTCCCCCTCCCATCATCGCAACACCCTGTTTTGTAGGGTCTGAAAACCATACAAAAACAGCGTCAAACAGGCACTGGCCACACCTGCAGCAACAACTACTAACACTTGCCAAAAAACCATTTACATCAAAATTAATTTGCCGCGATTTTTTTGTATCCCAACACTTGACTTTCATATCAAACACGCATTGAATTGAATGATATGAAATCAATCGAAAGTCACACCAAATCGCGATATCAGCAAATTGCCGACGAGCTGAGACATCAAATTCTCCAGGGACAAATCGGCCCGGGGGATAAGCTGCCGACCTTTGATGACTTGGTCACGATGTTCGACACCAGTCGTTCGATTGTGCAGATGGCTATCGGGCAGTTACGCGATCAGGGCTTTGTGCGATCGGATGGTCGACGGGGCATGTTCGTGGAAGATCACCCGCCACACCTGTATCGCTATGGCATTCTCTTCCCCGGCCATCCGGGTGATGCGTATTGGTCACGGTTTAACATCTCACTCTGCCAGGAAGCGACCCGCCTTGCCGCCCTTACGCCGGGGTATCGGTTTGAGTTTTACTATGACCTTCACAAGAATGCCCAGACACCGGGTGTGGATCTGCTGCTTGATGATGTGAAACAGCAGACCCTTGCGGGACTGATCGTCATGCCGTTCTGTGAACATGTCCTCAAACATCCCGATGTGACACAGAGCAACATCCCAGTATTACATTTGTTCGGCTCAACCGAATCAGAACGTTTACCCTCATTGACAACGGATCATCACGACCATTTGGTCAATGCCGTGCTCCCCAAGCTCAAAGCCATGGGTGCCAGTCGCATCGCATCAATGAGTATGGCAGAGCATCCCACGCCCGAGTTACTGGGCATGATTCATGATGCAGGATTGCAGACACGCAAATCGTGGATTCAATATGTCAGCCGTGATTATCCTCAAACGATTCGCCGGATCATCTGGCTGCTTTACGAGTTACCTGTGGATCAGCGACCGGATGGCATTTTGATTCTCGATGACAACCTCATCGAACATGTCATGCTCGGTTTAAACGATTGTGAATTAAAAGTGGGCAAAGACGTGCACGTGTTTGCTCAGAACAACTGGCCATGTGAAAGCCAGAATATGCTGCCGATCCACCGATTTGGTGTGCATACCGGGCAACTACTGATTAAAGCCTGCCGCCTGATTGACGACATACGTCAAGGCAAAAGCATCCCCATATTTCAAAGTATGCCTTCGTGGTTTGAAAAACAATTACCCAAGTCCGTGACCTTTGACGACGAGCTTCCCCCCTGTATTGAACAGGAGTAGTTCATCAGTTTCATCCAAGTCATTTCTCCCAAACACAAGGAGTTGTGTTATGCACTTATCCTATGGCCATCGCAAAGCCTTCACACTGATCGAACTACTGGTTGTGATCTCGATCATCTCACTGCTGATTTCAATTCTGTTACCGGCATTAGGCTCGGCGCGTAAAACGGCTCAACGTGCTGCATGCATGTCGCGGCAGCGTCAATCCGTGCAAGTCCTCATGCAATACAACATTGATTTTCTGCGTGGTGATATCTGGCTGACTGGTGCGGACCAATATGATGGCAACGTTGAGTACTGGGGGCGTCGTATTATCGAAGCCGATTACCTGCCGAACATGGATGTGTTGCAATGCCCCAGCTGGAATAACGAGCAGACTGCAGGCAGCCAATACAAGCCGACGTTTGGCGTGCGTGATCGCCTGAATTGGAGCGTGCCGACCTACACACCGTTTGAGATGCCCACCCCCGCCAGTGATTTTGCCATTGGCGGAGACAGCATTGAGTACCAGACGTACTACGATTCGGGGCACCCTCAGAACGGACGTCTTGATGGCAACATCGGTCGCATCCATTTACGGCATCTTCAAAGCGCCAACATCTTTTATGGCGATGGCCATGTCAGCGCCGTGCCCGCTGCCGATTTCCCAAACTTCTCCCCCACATCTGAAAACTTCATGTTCCAGTCAGCCGTTGTTTTCAACTAGTCATATCACTCGTCACATCCCAAGAGAACAACCATGCCCACACAAACTCAACACGCAAAAGCCTTCACACTCATTGAACTGCTGGTGGTCATCTCGATCATCGCCTTGCTGATCGCCATCCTGTTACCGGCTTTAGCCAAAGCAAGACAGGCCGCCCAGACCACCAATTGCATGACACGCCAACGCCAGGCATGCATGATGCTCACGCAATACAACATGGAACACCTTCAGGGTGAAACATGGCTTCCGGGCTACAACTATCAGAACAAGTATTGGACGTACTTCATCCTCAAAGCCGGGTACGTCTCAGACCGCACCATCACCCGCTGCCCCAGTTGGCCGATTCATTCCAATCGTAGTTCAGACATGCAGGCCTTTGGTGTACGCACGCGATACAGCAGCTACAAATCAGACAACACGTACTATGATGTCCCGCAACCTGCCAGCGACTTTCCGATTGGTGGCGATTCAATTCAGAGCGCTTACGATTCGTTGTACCCACAGAATGGACGCCTTGACGGTTTTTCCAGTCGTATCCATTTGCGACACAACCGTAATGCCAACATTTTCTTTGCAGACGGCCACGTCGTCACCATGCCTGAAGATGCACTGCGAACCATGACCCCCAACAGCACCAAGTTCATGTTCCGTGGCCCGAGATATTGGCCCAACCCGTGAACCGTCTGTGAACCTGATCCAATACAATTGATTTTCTTAACTTGAGGAACGCTATGAAACGTCAGACTGTCTCATACCTGTTGGCAAGCCTGCTCATTTGCTGTCTGCTGCCACAACTTCACGCTCAGAACACATCTCCCATGCTCACCCGCCCGATCATGGAACTCTATCCCAAGGGGCCGATCACTGGCGGGCTATCCCGCTATGGGAACATGGTTGTTCAGACCCTTGAAGAGAACAACGAAAAATTCATTGGCTTTGAACAACCGGCAGGCAATGCCCATTGGATGATCCGTTGGTTTGCCAATCACAAGATCTTTTCACTCGACAGCTTGCCGGTCTCTGATGATCTGCATCTGGCCATTGAACTGCGCAGTGACAAGACGACCGATGTGCAGATGAAGCTGAATTGGAAAGCCGATGATCGGCTGATGAACAAACAGGTTTCCATGAGTGGTTCAATCAAGCTTGAAGCAGGTCAATGGCAAACCGTCACCCTGCCGATCCCAGCAGTCGATAAGACCACCAAGCTTCGGGGCTTGTTTGTGCAGATGTCCAAGCCCGGCAAGTATGCCATCCGTTCAGTGCATTTCGTCGCGCCAAGCCAGATCGAAGCGATGCCGGTCTCCCGTGACATTTTCTACCGTCAAAACAGTATCAAACTCACCGGCCAAACGGCAGCGGGAATCCCCGTGGTTCACCTGCGGATTGTCATGGATGAACAAGACGGCAAGCACGTCGTGGTCGAAAAAAACATTGCCACCAACGACAACCAATTCACCTACACCCTCAACGCGGATCAACTCCAACCCGGCAAGCTTTATCATGTCCAATGGCGCATCAAAGCAGGTGATCCAAACGTCATCGACCAACCCGTCTTTGCATACCACCAGTTCACCGGCAAGCAGCTACCAGCCGCCTCAATCAACAACGGCAAGCTCATTGCTGACGGCAAACAACTCGGCTTCGTCGGACTCAACTACACCAAGTTTCAACTCGGATACTCCAACAGAACCGACTTTGAAAAACTCACTCGTCACCTCGTCCAGCTTCAGGATTGGGGCGTTAACTGCGTCCGCCTGACGTTGAACATGATGATGATTCAACCCAAGCAAGGCGTCTATCCCGAAGATGCTGAATATGCTCAAATCATCAAAGCGCACAACCTTGACCCGCGCTTCATCGAACTGCTTGACTATCACGTCAAACTCGCAGGCGAACTGGGCATCTACACCATCTTCGATTGGCATGAATACGGCACTCGCCCCTATCGCTACTTTGTCGGTGGGCAGCCGGATGACAAGAAAAAAGGTAAACCGGGCACCGCGTTGGCATGGCTAGCGCCTGACAACCGAACGGGAGTTTCGTTCGACTATTCCAACGCGCTTCACCGCACCGCCCTGCTGGACTGTCACACATGGCTTGCCAAACACTACCAAGCAAATCCCAACATCCTTGGCATTGAAGTGCCTTTCAATGAACCGCATGACCAGTTTGCTGCTGTCGAAACCAACCTGCGAAAGATGATCGATGAGTGTGCGATGACGGTGAAACTGCAGGACCCCAACCGGCTTTGCTTCGGGATGACCAGCAGCTATTCCCACGACAACGCAACGCCAACCAGCACATGGATGGTCCCCGATCGTGTGGATGGACTGGGCAGTCACTTTTACATGGCCAACGGTCCGATTGCATTAAGAGATGATCACAAGGGGCGTAGACATCCGTGGCTTTGTCGTGATGTCGATCAAACTTTTTACTTCGGGACAGCATCAGTTCTCATGCCCTATGCGACACAGCTTTACCCGCAATATAACGGTGAAGACGGTGATCACGGGTACATGGATTTCCTGCCTGACATGGAGCCGCAAAACGCTTCACGGATGATGATCGAAAACGGCATGGTCACCAACTGGCTTGCTGGCCAGGTTGGCTACCTGCTTTGGACGATGCACGAAACGCGGGATTTCAAGCAGTTCAGCAAACCTGTATACGAAGGTCTCTTCCAGAAGTATGCTCCACTATTCAAAGCCGGCCCGATGGATCGCAGCAATAGCCAAGTGCTTTTCATCCAGAATCCGGCAGCAGCCCAAATTGCCAACGGTCACAACTACAGCTGTGTTCCCATTGCCAAGCTGGCCATCGACCTGCATCTTGATCCCGTGCATTACATGACCGACGACCAGTACATCACCGTCGGCGTCGCCCGCTATGCCAAGGGTCTTGAACAGGTCATGGAAGGTTCACGTGACCTGTCATATAAAGCAATCATTCTCGACACGCGTAACTGTGATCAGCGTGTGGTCAAGGCCGTTCAAAAAATGAAAACCCCCACGCTCATCACCGACGATATCAGCAAGATCACCAACGAAGAACTCGCCAAGTTCCTCAGCGATGCAGGTGTCGCAGTGGACACCCAAACCCCCACCAGCATTCACCTGGGTGTCGGCCCGGAGCATGTCGTACTCTACAATCACTCGGGTGAAAAAGTCACGGCCAACGCTTATCCCCGCGTGAACCGTGACAGCCAGTTCAAGCTTGTTACTTCTGATGGCAAACCACTCTTCACCGGGACCAGCGGCCAATTGCAAAGTGACGGTGTTGCAGTAAGCATCGAACCCCGCACCGCGTTGATCCTGCAAATCCAGTAACGCAACAGACAACACAACGCATCCTCACAACGGGCACCGGATTCACATCCGGTGCTCATATTTTTTGTGACTAATACGAAAAAGATTTACTTACGTCATTCCCGCGCAGGCGGGAATCCAGTGGCATTCTGTTGACGCTTGCACATATCACTGGACTCCCGCCTTCGCGGGAGTGACGAATAAAAACAAGTGCTTCGGAAAAATGTATTGAATTCTAAAACGTCACTGCGACATGTTCGATGAGTGTGCCTTTGGCTAACTCACGGTCGATACCATCCGCATCGTGGTAGACGACTTTAAGGCCATCGGTGTAGACGTAGCTGCCATCGGAGCAGACGTCGAAACTCAGGACGTGGTCTCGTAAAACAGTTTGATTACCAGAGGCGTCCTGCTTGACCAGCTCCCAATCCTTGGGGGCGAGAACCGAAGCAGTGTCGCGTTTGGCTTTGTCTTCCTGCTGCATTTGGAGCAGTCGGCCGGCAACGAGCATCCGTCGGACATCCGGACCTTGCTTGCGCATGGCTCCGGCGGCGCTGAGATGCTTACCAGTGACGAAATGGCTGATGGTGTCCAGCAACCAGTACAGCGTCACACACAGGCGAACGGGAAAAAGCAGGATGTCCTTGAGAATCTGCCAGGGTGAAATGCGTGTGCGATTGTCGATGGATTTGTAGGGGCGACGGATGAAATAGAGTGTGCCATCGGCGAGCATTCTCGGATGGAAACAGTCGTAACCCTCCTGCTCAACAAGCGTCTCGAGTTTGTTTTCATCCATGTCGATGGACTTGATGGCATAGGGACTCATGTCCACGGGAAAGCCGTGTTCATCACGAGCAATGCCAGCGGATTGGTAGACGAAGGTTCGCCCTTTACCGCGGACCCACCGGGGTGCGTCATCGTAGGAATCGCCTTCGGTGCACTCTGCCATTTTGCCGCCTGAAGCGCGCATGGTGACAAGGTTGGCTGAGCCGTCTTCGTAACCGATGCTGCAGACGGCAAGGTCTTGCTCAGGATGGACCGCCATCTGTCTGATCTGCAGATTTTGCTTGTGGGCAATGCGATCTTCGGAATCGGACTTGAGGTTGTAGCGGAAGACCCCACCGATGGTCTGGGTATTCAGAGCGTAAAAAATCTCGCCGGACTGCTGCCCGATGCACACCGCGGCGATATTTTCCATGCGTGTGTTGCCCGCCAGCGCAGCCCCGCGAACCTGCGCGATAGCCTGCCAATCCTGCTGGGCGGTGACGTTCCACATCATGCCCTGACTTTTCCAGCTCGAGCGTTGATTGTCACGGTTGCGACGATCAAGCAACTCCTGAAGAAAGTGGCTTTGAATGAGTTTGACATCTTTCCCGGAAGGTTTGTGGTAAAGCTTACCTTCGGCCAGATACGCTATTTCAGGATCGGGCGTGGTCATGGTGGAGATTATAGCGTTGATTGAAGTTGTGGTGTTTTGAGTTTGCAGCAGATTTGCATCTCGCCGTGTTCAAGACAATGTATCCACAGATAAACACGGATGAACACAGATAATGACAGCAATGATTAACCGGGTCGATGCATGATTTAAACTTCAAATCAATCACGGTACAGATATAAAAAAACACAGACGCCCCGAATCAGAGCATCTGTGTTTATCTGTGTTCATCTGTGGTTAACTGTCTTTAAAGCATCAACAGGTGACGATTGATTACAGTTGAACTTCCTTACCCGTCTTGGCTGATTCGTAAATCGCGCCGAGGATTTGGATCATGTGCACGCCATCCTGTGGGACGAACATGGGTTTATCACGGCCCATGAGCACATCCACCCAGTGATTCAGATACAGGCCATGCACAGCCCAGACATCGCTGGGGATTTTGGGGAGGATGTCGCAGAGTGTGCCTTCAATTTCAGTGAAAAGTTTGAGCGGTTGACTGGAGTCCAGACAGGCACCGGCCTTATCGCCACGCAGTTCGACGAAGTTCTTTTCCTGTTCAATGTTACTTGCCCAGGAGAACTCGATTTGCAGGGAAGCCCCGTTATCAAAACGAACAAAGCCCATAGCCAGGTCTTCAACATCAAACGTGCCATCGGCTTTGGCGCGACCGAATTGGCTATGTGCCGAGTCACCTGAAACGTCAGAGTTGGCAAACTTGCAATAAGTCGAACCGGTAACGGCGACGGGACGGGGATTACCCATCAACCAGATGGCCAGGTCAATCATGTGCACGCCCAGGTCAATGAGCGGGCCACCGCCGGAGAGTTCCTTGGTGGTGAACCAACCGCCTTTGCCAGGGATACCACGACGACGAATCCAACCGACACGGCCGGCATAGATGTCCCCCATGTTGCCAGCTGCGATGTACTTCTTGAGAAACTGGGAATCCGGACGCATGCGGTTGTTGCGCATGACCATCAGGGTCTTGCCACTGGCTTTGGCGGCATCGGCCATCCGCTGTGCTTCCTTGGGGCTCACCGCGTCGGGCTTTTCGCACATGACATGCTTGCCGGCTTCCAACGCGGCGATGGCAATCTCACTGTGGAATTTATTGGGCGTGCAGATGTCCACCGCATCGACGGACTTCATCTTGAGAATGTCTTTGTAGTTCTTGCAGGTCTTGGCAACACCATATTCCTTGCCCAACGCCTTGGCTTTGGACTCCTCGATATCGCAGAACGCGACGAGTTTGACATCGGGGTTTTCATTGAGCGGCTTGACGTGAACCGCTTTGAAAATGTTACCCGTGCCGATGGCAGCTACGCGCAGTTGCTTGGGGGTGGACTTTTTCTTTGATGCTGACTTCTTCTTGGAAGTGGACTTCTTGTCGGACTTTTTGCTGGATTTAGCCATGGGAATACCTTTAAAAATCGGATTGGTTCAAAGTCTACGTCTATGCGAATCAGACTGCAAGGTCAGATGAGGTATGATAGCCAATATGAACAGCAACAAGTTGCAATCCGATGAAAAGTCCGCCCAAATGCAGTCTGATTCCCCCAGTACACCGGCGCGTGATCCCAAGCATCGGCCGCTGTATGTGGATCTGATCGGCGTGGTTGCTGGCGTGCTCATGTTCCTGGCAGTTGGGCTGTGGTTTACCAAGCTCTACGCCCCCAACAGTCAGATGCTCGAATTCAGCAGCATGGTTCATCGTGGCTTTGCGATCTTCGCGGGCTTGTGGCTTATTTTGTATGTCACATGGTTTGTGACTTCGAGCAAGCAACGGAAAAAGAATCTCCAATCACATCGTCAGCAGGCCAACGACAATTACCAGCTGGGGCAGGTTCGCAAAGAGATTGATTCGAGACGATAATGGTCGACCCAACAATCGTCGAACCCACTTCCTTCCAAGAGATCGACAAATGAAGTGCCTTGTCCTGTTCCTGAGTATATTTATTTGCATTGCCAATCCCATGTCTTCTGCCCAAGCCCAAACTGATGAATCGTCACTGAACCTTCCCAAGACTTTGCCTGCTCATCCCAGACTGATGCTCACGCCTTCGGTCAAAGCACGTGTTGCCAAGCTTCTTGAAACGGATGCCAAGGCACAGCAGTTTTTCCAGCGAATTCATCAAGGCGCCAAGCTCATCGCCAGGACGCCCCCGATTGTGCGCAAGCTCGAAGGTGATAAGCGTAAACGCATGCTCGATTCAGCACGTCTTGCGCTACATAACATTGTCACCATGGGCGTCTCACACGCCTTTGCACCTGATGATACCATGCGCGATCGCATCATCGCGGAAATACTCAGTGCGGTGAATTTTGTCGATTGGCATCCAAGCCATTTTCTGGACACCTCCGAAATGGCCTTGGCAGTGTCATTGGGTTATGACTGGCTATACGATGAATTGACCGAAGAACAACGCCAAACCATCCGAGACGGGATCATCCGACTGGGACTGGAAGCAGCGTTAACCAACACCGGCGGCCTGACCTGGGAAAACAACTGGAACCAGGTCCGACACGGCTCACTCTCAGCGGCTGCGTTGGCGGTCTATGAAGATCAACCTGAACTTGCCAAAGAAATACTCCAGCAGGCCTATGACCATTTTCATCGCGCCCTGCATGCATATCATGGTGATGGTGTCTACCCGGAAGGTCCAGTTTACTGGCACTATGGCACAAGCTTCTCGTGGGTGATGGCAGCCTGCCTCAACTCCGCGTTGGGTGATGACTGGGGCATTCTCAGTTCGCCGGGTTTCACGGAAAGTTTCGAGTATGTCAAACAGGTGACCACCCCCACCGGGCTGCTGTTTAACTATGCGGACTGTAACCGTGGCCCGATTGATCAGCCGATCCACATCTGGGCCGGTGCCATGCTCGATCGACCGGACTATATCCAGTTTGGCATCGACAGCATGTCCCGCTACTTCAAACATGTTCGTGTGCGCGGGCCACGTTTAACGCCGCTGGCCCTGCTGTGGTATCACCCCACGGAAAACCTCAAGCCAACGCATGGCCCGACCTGCTATGTTGGTGAGGGTGAAAAAGTGAAAATTGCCACCATTCGCTCCGCATGGGACGATCCCGAAGCAAGCTTCATCGGCATCAAAGGTGGTCACATCCGCGTCAACCACGGGCACATGGACATCGGCTCATTCATCATCGAAGCTGACGGCGTCCGTTGGGCGGAAGACTTTGGCATGGAGCGCGAAATCTATGACCGCAAGGACAGCTGGGGCACTGACCAACATGCACACCGATGGAGCTTCCTGCGTGCCAATAACATGGGCCATAACACGCTGACCCTCGGTGGCAAGCTTCAGGATGTTGATGGCATGAATCCTGTTATCGCCCATGGTCAGAATGATGCCATGCAATTTGCGGTCCTGGATATGTCCAACGCCTACGCCGGTCAGACAACGTCGCTGAAGCGCGGCATTGCCA
The DNA here is from genome assembly GCA_043101135.1 of Phycisphaeraceae bacterium JB051. Classification (GTDB taxonomy): domain Bacteria; phylum Planctomycetota; class Phycisphaerae; order Phycisphaerales; family Phycisphaeraceae; genus UBA7800. The sequence goes on along the minus strand of JBICHS010000415.1, from coordinate 1,013 downwards.
TCCGCCATGACAAGTCCATGATCCTGCAGGATGACTGGACGGGAATGGCAGCTGACCACGACCTGCTTTGGACCATGATCACCATGGCTGACGAAATCAGGCTCTCGGATGACAAACAACATGCAACCCTCCACGAACATGGCAAGACGATGCATGTCTCGATTCGCCAAGGTGCCAAGGCGACATTCCATGTCCGCGATGCGACACCAGCAACCGAGGCCGAAGAGCCCAACAAAGGTTACCAACGCCTGCTCATCCGTATCCCCCAACCGGAGGCTGACGGATCATTGATCGTGCATTTTGTGCCCAGCAGTGTTGATTCACCAACATCACTCAAGCCGATCAAAATCGACCAGTGGCAAGCCTCACCCACCCCGTAATCTCACTGCTCAACACACTTCTGAGCACTGCCCAACGCTGTTGATTGACCGCGTTGACATTGTACAATCACGCATTAAATGTACAGACATTTAAGCCCGTTTCGGGTATCAATTGTCTTTTTTATGAACATTGCGCCACGGGCATATTTTTACCATTAATACATTAATAAAAGATATTTAAAGATATAACAGCAGGCAAAACAGTTTCTGAATTGTACATCTCAACCCGTCAAATATGTACAAAATGTTTGACTCATTTAAAAGCGACTCATAGAACTAGCCAGAAGGTTTTAAGTATATGGCAACCACCCAATCGCAAAGCAAAATCGCAGTGATAACCCCTTCGTCGGATCAACGACGCAGTGGGCCTTTGCATAAATGGCTTGCTAACGAGATCCGCAATCACGTCCGCCAGCACAATCTTGGCCCGGGCACCCCGCTGGAGCCGGAAGTGGAGATTGCAGAGCGATACCAGGTCAGCCGTGGCACAGTCCGACAGGCGATGGCAACACTCGTCCACGAAGGACTCATTGATCGCATCGCGGGGCGCGGTTCGTTTATCCGGGCGCGTGAAGACCAACCGACCGCTCAGGATGATGCCAACGCCAACAGTCATACCTGGGCAGGCATCAC
>JBICHS010000414.1:0-9781 GCA_043101135.1 Phycisphaeraceae bacterium JB051 | reverse complement strand
ATTGTAGACGATGCGTTGCCCATCGTGCAGATCCTGCCAGGCCTTTTGTAGAAACACGATGTTCTTCTCTGGTTGATCACCGATGCCGAAATGGATTTGCGCCATTTGATAGGCCGTTTGGAAGTCCGCCTTTTTTTCGACAAGTTGTTTGAGCTTGGTTTTGAAATGATCGTAGCTGGTGGTTTGTGCTGCGAGGTAAGCAGGGTTGGGTTGCCCGTCATGTTGCATGCCACCGGTTTCGTGGTCCGCGGTGATGACGATGAGCGTATCGTTGGGATGCTTGTGATAAAAGTCCAAGGCGGCTTTGATGGCATGATCAAGCGCGAGGACTTCGTGCGCCATGGTGCGGACGGCGTTGCCATGACCGGCCCAGTCGATCATGCCACCTTCAACCATCATGAAAAAGCCCTTGTCGTTTTCCATTAGTCGGATGGCATGTTCGGTGAAGGTTGCCAGTGAGATGTCATTGCTCATGCGATCGGCTTCCCAGGGCAGGGGGCGTCTGTCACTGCCAACGCGTTCGTTCAATGCAATAACACGTTGACCGGGTTTGGCGTCGATGAGCGCTTGGCGTGAACGGGTGATATGAAAACCGTTTTGTTCTGCGACCTGCAGGTTGTCAATGCCGTTGGCAGATTGGCCTGACAAGCCACCACCTGCAAAGTACTCAAATGGACTTGCTGCGAGTTCCTGTGAGATTTGGAAGACCATTTTTCGTGATGGTTGATGAGCATAGAAGCAGGCCGGTGTCGCGTGATCAAGGGTGACGGAAGTGAGGATGCCGACTTTCATGCCAGCTTTGTGAACATGCTCTGCAAGGGTGGTGAGTTTGGCTTGCTTGTCTGGTGACATGCAGATCACACCGTTGTTGGTCTTGCTGCCACAGGAAAGGGCGGTTCCCGCCGCCGCCGAGTCGGTGATACTGGCGTTGGCGGAGTGCGTTTTGATCAATCCCTGCACTGGCAGTTTATCCATCTCCAGTTTCGCCTTGTTATCACCAGTGACGCCGACCAGATACTGCTGGCCGACTTCGCGTTGCAGTTGGCCCATGCCGTCACCAATGAAGTAGAACACGTATTTGGCTTGATCCTGAGCGTGGGCAACCTGCATGCAGAGGAACATCACCAACAGGCAGATGGTTCGGCTGATTTTCGAAATGGTCATGTGATTGGGGCGCATGGTGATCTCATCTTGTTGGACAAGCGGGGCAAGCCTTATTGTACGTCAGCGGACTTACCTGATCATGTTGGCGATGTGTAAAAAAACAGAACCTGTCACTGGCTTAAAATCGGCAGACTCAATGAGCCATAAGGCGTGTCGGCATCGAGCTTGCCGGACAAGGTGTAGCTGGCGTTACCACCCTTGATGATGTTCAGAGCGCCGAGCCCAAGACTCATCGCGTTAAATGAGACCGGGATTTGCAGCCGCTGCGCCTGTCCCTTGTTAAAACGCATCGGCTCGGTGATCTTGGAACTGATCACATTCTTGCCACCCACGGCAAAGGCATAGTCCAGGCCCTTCATCGTCAAGCCGAAGTCATTGAGGTTGGTGATGTCCAGGTCAATCGTCGCGGTGGTTTCTGACAGCGAAACCTTATCCCATGTGACATTGGCAATCGACACCTTGGGCACCATGGGTATCGGCAATTCGCCCTGTTTTTTCAGGGGTAAACTCACATTGCCAATGCCCGGCACCTTGGTCGAGAAAGTCGCGTTGACCTGGTAGGGCACCACCTGGCCGGGCTTGATACTTGATGCCAATTGCAACAGTGAGGCATAAGTCACTTTGACGGGGATGTGGATCGTCGAGGAACTGCCCGCGGGGATGGCTTTGTCGGAGGTGATCTTGCCGGTGACAAAATCGACTTGCTCTGTCGCCAGGGCATAATCCAGATTCACATTGGGGATCGCCACGGAGTATGGATTGTTCACCTGCACCGCCATATCCACGGTGGCATCAGTGAGTGACAAGTCAGCAATGGAGACGGACTGCAATTGTGCGGTCGGTTTGGCCATGCCGTCAAGGACTTTGCTCAGCGTCTCACAGCCTGTTAAGGCGGACATGGCAAGTGAAAGAAACAGGAGCAGAAGGCAGGATCGTTTGGCTGATTGCATGAGGTATTCCTGGCGAAAGATGAGGTTGGTGTTGCGATGTTGCGTTACCAACATGATACGTCTTTGCGATTCAGATGCCATGTGCTTTTGTGATTTGGCAGGGCTTGCTTATGAACGTATGTTGTTGGTTTGAGATCGGGAGATCAAGCGATGGCCAAACTCGAAGACGAATTAGCCAAACTCAATGACTTGGATTTTTCTGATCCAACGCAATGTGATGCTGCATACAAGGTGATCAGTCGAGCTTTGACAGGCAAGAACAATCACCTGATCGCCCGTGCAGCGACATTGATCAGCGAACATAAGCTCGAAGCGTTGCTCCCCAAACTTGAACAGGCATTTGAACGCTTGCTGCCAACCGCATCACGCGTGGACAAGGGTGGAAGTGCCATGACCGCCTTGGCCAAGTCGATGACACTGCTTCACAGTCAGGCGACTGAGCTGTTTGTATCAGGTTCCCGTCATATCCAGATGGAACCGGTCTACGGCGGGAAAGTCGATGTCGCGGATCACCTGCGGGGTTGGTGTGCCCAGGGGCTGGCTCAGACCGGTGATCTTGAGGCTTTGCCCCATATCGCTGGCCTGCTGGCTGATCCCTGCCCGCAGACCCGGTTGGCCGCGATCAAGGCTGTGGAAATCTCCGGCAGGGCGGATGTCGGTTTACCCCTGATGGTGCTCAAGCTCGCCCAAGGTGATCCAGAGCCGCAGGTTTATGGCCAGTGTGTCACCGCGATCCTGCATCTGGGTGACGCCACCTCGGTGTCCCTTTTTTGTCCCTTACTGGATCATGATGATCCGTCTGTGGTGGAGCAGGTGCTTTTAGCCATCGGTCAGTCACGGGACGCCTCGCTAAGCGACTTGTTGATTGAGTTTTATGAGCGAAGCCTTGAGCCGGATATCCAGAAGTCGATTTTACTTGCCATGGCGATGCTCCGATCCGACAGCACACTGACCTATCTTGAAGACCTGGTGGTCGATGGCAGTGAAAGGGCTGCTGAGCAGGCGATTGATGCATTAGGTATCTATCACTATGACAAGTCTTTACAACAGAAGTTGGTCGTATTCTGCGCTGATCGGGCCGACCGGTTCCTGTTGCAGAAAGTGAAGTCTATTTTCGACCAATGACATGCTGTCGACGCATGGCTGTGCAATTGACAGGTACAGCCGAGTTCTTCAGAGACCTGTGAAAGCCAGTAAGTTGTTGCAATTTAATGATTTTTACGTCCGAATGGACTTATCAATTTGGATTTGAACCTGAAATTTTGTTTACTCAAGTTGACAGTGCATCAGAGCCGCGCCTATGCTTAATGAAAGCTTTCATTGCCTCAACTAAAGGTTTCATGAGTGCAGGTTAAAGCTTTCATTGTTTTCGATTGGAAATCGACCAATGGTAAGAACACGTAACAGACCGACATTAAAAGACGTAGCTAAATTGAGCAATTGTTCGATCGCAGTGGTTTCGACTGTTGTGAACAATGCCAAGGGCAATACGTTGGTTAGTGACGAGATGCGTCAGCGTGTGAATCAGGCGGCCCGGGACCTGGGTTACCGAGCTCATTTTGCCAGCCGGACGCTTAAAGAGAAGTGCTCTCGGACGTTGGGGGTTTACTTCCCACCGGTGCCTTGGGCCGGCGTGGGTTATGGGTATGAAGGTGCCATGATTCGGGGTGTGGAGAAGGCATGTCGTGAGTTTAATTATGACCTTTTGCTGGTGAACATGGCCGGGGACAACGACGCTCAGTCCTGCATGGACAAGTTTGCTGAAAGTCGCATTGACGGGCTGGTGCTCATGAATGTGGATGATCAGCATGACTGGCTGCCGCGCTTGCTGGACATCAGTTCCAACGTGGTTGCTGTGGACTACTCCGGTCGCATGGATCAGCTTCACGCGATGCTCTTTGACAATCGCGCTGCGGTGCGTCATGCCATTGAGCATTTGGCAGCATTGGGACATCGCCGCATCGGGTTTATCAGTTCCTGTAAAGCCCGCGTGCATCAGGACACGTTTGAACGCAAGTTGGCCTTCATCGACACGGTCAAGCAGATGGATCTTGATGACGATGACCAATTGATTTTCGACACACGTTTTCTGGGACGCGTCATCGAGCCTGAAGAAGAGTGCTGCATGGTTGAAGGTCAGCAGGCAGCGGATCACTTCATGTCAATGGGGGATAAGCGTCCGACCGCCATCTTGGCTTACAACGATTTATCGGCGGTGGCATGTATGCATCGTCTAATGTCTCAGGGCGTGAGTGTTCCCAATGATCTGAGCATCATGGGCATTGACGATGCGGAGCTGTGTCAGCGTGTTTACCCGACGCTCACGTCGATCTCGCATCCGTTGCCGGAAATGGGATATGCCGCTGCATCCTTTTTGATCAAACGTAGTGCACCTGAGTTACGCACCAAGGATAACGCCGGCACGGTTCGCCAGGTGTTCAGTCCGTCGTTAGTCGCACGTCAATCCACCGTGGCATTGACCCTTTAAACAGTTTTAAAAACAGGCTGTCGATGGGCAGCCCCAACCAATCGTGCAATCAGTCAAAGCGTTTTGCCTTTGGGGGCATTGGCAAAGCAAGAAGGAAGTTACCTCGATGAAACGTCGTCATTCAAATCACGTAGTTCATGCCGCATTCACTTTGATTGAATTGCTGGTTGTGATTTCCATCGTGGCGTTGCTCATTTCCATTTTGCTACCCGCTCTCAAACAGGCGCGTGAGTCTGCGATGAGTATCAAGTGTGGTACCGGCCAGAAGCAGATCATGGTTGGTTTTGTCATGTATCACCAGGACTATGACGAATACTACCCGCCGCATTACAAGCGACTTTACAACGTACTGAACAAGGCGGATGCCTGGTACCCGTGGTATGGCTCGGTGTATGTCGGCCAGTACTTCAACAACCGCAATCCCTGTGCCTCTGCCTTTGGCCCTGAATTGCAGGTTCCGTCCAATGACCTGCCTTACTGCCCGACGGTCAAGCGTGAGTATCAAAGTGGCATGGGCGGGCACACCGCGACGGGCATCGGTTACAACAATTTGGATGGCAACTGTCTGTATGGCAACTTCTGGCCATCACACACGCGGGCCAATGGTTACTGGGTCAAACGTCAGAGTGAACTGGCCACACCCGGTCGTATGGTGATCCTGGCCGACGCCGCCATTCGTCCCACTTACACCGGTACCTATAGTTTTCGATCACTAAGTTATCACGCCACTGAACCGTTTATCAATACCCGTCACCTTGAGGCTGCGCAGATGGCCTTTGCCGACGGGCATGTCAGGACGGTGGCCAACGCCTCGGCAGAGAATTCAGCCAAGAGCATTCAGTTTCGAGCCAACAATTAAGTTGTGACAATGTGTTTTATCGAGATGAATGAAAGTATGTTTGGCCTTGTATGCGTATTGAAAAGGAAATGTTTGTCAGCCGGATCACAATGATTTAGCTGCTGCCACATGAAACATTCTGCGTCGTTCATTCTGATACGTCGCATAAAGGCCACAGAAAGGTGGATCATGTCTACAGCTCGCCCCCGCACACGCACCGCATTTACCCTCATCGAACTTCTGGTCGTCATATCCATTGTGGCGTTACTGATCTCGATTCTGTTACCGGCTTTGGCCAGTGCTCGTGAAGCTGCCCAAGGCGTCAAATGCCTTAATAACCAGCGTCAGATGATGCTTGGTTTTGCCATGTGGCTTCAGGACAATGACGAGTACTATCCGACCAGCTACAAGAAATTTTCCGAGATTGATGGCAAGAAAGATGCCTGGGTCCCATGGTACGGCAAAGCCTTTGTCGGCCAATATATCAACAACAAGAACCAGTGCTCCACGGCCTTCCCGACCGATAAACAAATACCTTCCAATGAAGTTCCCTGGTGCCCGTCTGTTGCGCCCAACCGACGAACCACCGCGCTGGCTATCGGGATCGGTTACAACAAGTACGATGCCAATTGTCTGCATGGCTACATCGGTAGCTGGCATAAATCACAGGGGTATCACAAACTCCGTCACAGTGAAATCGCCAAGCCGTCGAACGTGTTCATCCTTGGCGACGCGGACCTCAAAGGCAAGAGTAGTTACATCATTCGTAAACTCAGTTCGCACGCGACTGAACCTTACATGACCAAACGCCACAAAGACGCAGCCAACATTGCCTTTGCTGATGGGCATGCACGCATGACCAACGACCCGGTGACGGAGTACTACGGCAACCAGATTGAAACATCAGCTTGGCAGTAATCACAACTTAACCAATCGATACATCCAGCCAAACCAAGGGGGTAAGGATTATGTATCTCAAAGGAAGTGAAAAGACGTATGCGTTTACATTAATCGAATTGCTGGTGGTGATCTCCATTGTGTCACTGCTCATCGCGATTCTCCTGCCGGCGTTGAAGCAGGCGCGAGCATCCGCTCGAACGGTGCAGTGCCTGAGTCATCACAAACAGCTGATCCTGGCTGTGCGGATGTACATGGAGATCAATGATGGCTTTATCACCTCACCGAAATTCAAGGTGACCAAAGCCTACTCGCCTTCATTCAACGGCATTAGTATTCCCGGCTCGGAACTCTGGTTTACCTGGCATTCCAAACCGGTCTGCGGCCGATTCATTGGGAATGATGCTTGGAAGAACAATCAGACATTCAGCCCCATTATCTGGTGCACGGAGGTGAAAAAGACAATTGAAATTGGTGCAAACGGAATCGGGTTGACCGACTATTGGGAAAACTTTCTGACCAAGAACAAGTCTCCCAACGGCGATAAAAAACCGGTCGCCTTCTGGAACTACGCATCACCGTCAAAATTTGCCATGCTTTATGACGCGGCAAGCAGGGGATACAGCCAAGGCAACGTGGCCTGGGGAACCATGACACGCGAAATTGAGGGGCAGCCCGTTGACAAGAACGGTAACAACAAAAGCAGTAGCTACGGCACCAACATGTACAATCACCTGCAACGCACCAATGTCAGTTTCGCAGACGGACATGCAGCGACCATCCCCGATGTGATTGACGCATATGACGATAACACACTCACCGTCAATGCAAAGAAAAAATAAACAACCACACCAACCCCACAAACACCAACCCGCAACAAGGCATGCCAACAGTCGGTATGCAGACATGTACAACCCAACCCCTTCGCTCACGTCAGATGACTGACGCGGGCTTTCGTCACCTGTTTTATTTGGAAAGTGAAGTATGAATCCCAAATTACGTAACGCAATCTGTCTCTGCCTGGCTGTGATGCTCGGCAGTGTTCTTCCTGCTACGGCGCAGGACACCTTGCTGACGTTTGAAGATCCTTTTGAAGTCTCATCCGTCAAGACTGACAAGTCCTCTGTCTCACTTGTTCAAGTTGATGGCAAGGCGGCCCTCGAGTTTGTCACCGAACAAGCCAAGTACCCCGGCGTGACGCTGAGCCCGGCTTCGGGGACTTGGGATGCGGGTGATGCTGTCGGTCTGGCGGTGGAACTCAAGAATAAGTCAGCCAACCGCATCGACGTGCATGGTCGCGTGGATAACCCCGGCCCGTGGAAGACCTCAGCACATAACTCAAACCGCAAGGTTCTGAATCCCGGCAAGTCCGACGTGCTCAAGGTTTACTTTGCCAAGAACTATGGCCAGGAAGCCAAGAAGCCAGTCGATGGCACCAACATCAAACAGATGCTGCTCTTCGTCGCCAATGCAAAGGGTGGCGAAACCGTGCAGATTCTCTCGGTCAAAACCATCCCCGCATCCACAGCCTCTTCAACTGCTTCATCATCCGCCAGTCAAGGCGATGATCAAACCGAAGCATACCGCCCGGGTATTGAAGGGTTTCTCTTTGACTTCGACAAGCACTATGAAGAATCACTGCTTTCAGCTGAAGGTACCGATTATGAACTGGTCGATGGCAAGGATGGCAAAGCGCTGAAGCTCAATATCCCTGCAAACAAGAACTATCCCGGCTTGCGTTTTAATGCTCACAAAGGTGCATGGAATCTCTCAGACTTCGGCGGCATTCGTGCAGATGTCACCAACAACGGCGAGAAAACAATTCGCGCCTTTCTGCGTGTCGACAACAAGAGCAAAAAGAAAGACCCATGGAACACATCGCATGTCTCCATCAAGCCCGGTGAAACCAAAGAAGTCGCAACCATGTTCGGTAAGAACGGCACCGCGCCCGGTTTCCCACTCAACAGCAAACGCATCATCGCCTGCCTGATCTTTACCGATCGTCAGAAGCAGGACACCAGCATCACCATTGATAACGTCCGTGGCTTTGGTTCACCGGCACCCAAGACCGCAGACGTGGTCGCACTTTCCGGTGAGATGATTGATTTTTCAGACTTCGATGCATCAAGCCGCACCAAGGGCAATGGCGCTTCGGCAACCGTTTCTGGTGGTAAGTTGCAGGTCAAATTCGACGGTACCCAGAAATGGCCCGGCATGGGGATCATGCCCCGTGGCAAGGCGTGGGACCTGGCCAACTTCGCTTCCGTGCAGGCCGACTTCACCAACACCGGTGACAGCAAAATGTCTTTCGGTCTTCGCGTGGACAACCCCGGCGCCAATGGCCGTCAGCATTGCAACAGTGAAAATATCGCCCTGAATCCCGGGCAGACCAAGACCATCACTGTCACCTTTGGCAAATCTTGGGGCAACAAGGGATTCGACATCGATCCCAGTAACGTCACCCAACTCCTGATCGTCGGCCCCAGCAAAGAAGCATCTGTTGCAGTGGCCAACGTCAAAGCCAACGTCAAGAAATTCGCAGAGCTTCCCGATTGGTTGGGCAAGCGTCCCCCCGTGGAAGGCGATTGGAAGATGACCCTTGATGAAGACTTCAACGCGTCAACACTCAACAAGGAACTCTGGAACACCCGCATGCGTTACGACGGCCCGCTCAAGGGTGAGCTGCAGGTCTACTCTGAAAAGAACCTGTCAATCAAAGACGGTAACCTCGAATTTCTCTGCGAAAAGAAGCACGGCCATCAATACGACGACCCCAAGCTTCCCACGCGTGACTACACCACCGCGGTGATCCAAAGCTATGACAAGTTCACTCAGAAGTACGGCTACTTTGAGTCACGTTTCAAAGCACCAACCGCCCGTGGTCTGTGGCCTGCCTTTTGGCTGATGCCTGACCGTGGCCCGGAAGCTGGCAACATCTGGCAGCGTGGCGACACCAAAGGTGAAGGCATGGAAATCGATATCTACGAGTATCTCTGTGAATGGGGCCCTGGTCGTTACAACGTGGCTGCACACTGGGACGGCTACGGTGCTGACCACAAGTCCTGGGGCACCTCGCATCTCTATCACCTGCCCACCGAAGACGGCTATCACACCTTTGGCTGTCTTTGGGAACCCGGTCGCCTGGTGTTCTATGTTGACGGCAAGCAGATGGCAGAGTTCAAAAACGAGCGCGTCGGTTCAACCCCCATGTTCATGATCCTCAACGTCCAAACCGGCCGCTGGGCCACCAAGGACATCGACGATTCAGCACTCCCTGACAAGTGGCTCGTCGACTACGTCCGCGTCTGGCAACTCAAGGATCGTTTAGCCCCCGGCAAGTAAACATGTGAATTGAGATCTCCGCAGACTCATCCAATAACACCGTGGTCATCCCTGGCCACGGTGTTTATTTTTTTGTAGGGAGTAGGGAGTAGGGAGTAGGGA
>JBICHS010000413.1:0-4246 GCA_043101135.1 Phycisphaeraceae bacterium JB051 | reverse complement strand
AAAAAGCCATCCCGTATTTTCCTCGCCCATCTCCTGTATGTAATGTGCAAATTCATAGCTTAGATAGTCAGGACAGCCACGTAATGCAATCAACGGTTTGATATCAGTTTGATTGCGACATCCAGAAATTGCACCAATGAAGTGATAATCCTTGGCATGTGAAAGGTTGACCCAGTCACAAAGTGGTAAGCACTTAATTGATTCAGGATTGGAAAATGCGACATCATCAGTAGATGTGTCGTATTCAATCCAGAGATAAAGATTGGCCCCCATGACGGCTTTCCAGATTTTTATTGGGTCGCCTTTGGTTTACCCGATCTTCTCGTCCCCACCCATATACGGGCGAAGGACTTCGGGGATCGTGATCGTGCCATCGGCATTTTGATACATTTCCATGATGGGGATCAAAATACGCGGGCTGGCGGCGACAGTGTTGTTCAGGGCGTGACACACCACGGTCTTGCCTGACTCCTTGTCACGGTAACGCAGATTCAGGCGGCGGCATTGGTAGTCATACAATCGGCTGGCGGAGTGCGTTTCGCCCCAGTCACCTGATGTGCTGCCGTCCTCAGCCACTTCGCCACGGCTGGGCATCCAGCATTCCACGTCAATCATGTCCGCATTCTTGGGGCCAAGATCACCCGTGCAGCATTGGAGCAACCGGTGGGGCAATTCCAGACGCTTGAGTAATTCCTGAACAAAGCCGAGCATCTGCTTATGCCAATCACGGCTTTCTTCTTCGTCGGCTTTGCAGATCACGACCTGTTCGACTTTATCGAACTGGTGAATGCGATACAGACCACGCGTGTCCTTACCCGCTGCACCGGCTTCGCGACGGAAGCAGGTGCTCACGGTGGTCATCTTGATCGGCAGTTGTTCTTCTTCAAGAATCTCACCCATGTGATAACCCATGAGCCCGACTTCACCGGTGCCGGTCATGTGCAGCGAGTAGCCTTCGCCGGTGGGGTTGCCGATGTCGTAAGCCTGATCACGACCATGTGGGAAAAAGCCAGTGCCTTCCATGCATTCGTAACGCACCATCACCGGCACGCTCATCGCTTTAAAGCCGTTTTCGTTGGTCATGAAATCAAACGCGTAACGCAGAATTGCGTTGTGCAGACGCATGCCATCACCACAGAGCACATAGCTGCGCGAGCCAGCCATTTTCACGCCACGTTCAAAGTCGAATAGACCCAGCGCTTCACCCAGTTCCATGTGGCTTTTGGGTTTAAAGCCCTTGTTTTCTTCGAAGGATTTTTCAGGACTGAACCAGTCCGGACCCCATGTGCTGATTTGCACATTGTCGTCTGCGGTCTTGCCGACTGGTACATCGTCATCCGCGGGCTGGGGGACTTGGAGCCAAAGATCCAAACGGGCTTTTTCCAGTTCGCTGACCTTGGCAACCAGATCGCCTTCGACCTGTTTGATTTCGTTGGGGCGAGCCTGGAGGGCTTTCATTTCAGCCTGGAGTGCAGTCTTTTCGTCGTCGGAGGCTTTTTTGAGTTTGCCTGCGATCATGCCGATTTTCTTGCCGATCTCGTTTTTCTCTGCCGTGAGTTTCTGCTGTTCACTCATCACTTCGCGCAGGGAGGCGTCGACTTCCAAGAGCTTGTCGACCAGTGTCGGATCATAGTTCTTGTTGGCAGCACCTTTGCGGTAGCGGTCGGGATTGTCACGTAACGCTTTGAGATCGATCATTTCCAGTCATCCTTGAATTCGTATACAGAGCAACATGATACCAACTCTTTAAACCGCTTGCGGTTTAGCACTCCTTGGATTTCGCTACAATGAACTTTATGCACGAGATTTCACTTTCAGACTACGGCCAGGCTTCGACCACACCCTCACCGGTTGCCCAGATGATGGCCAGTTTTGCCAACACCTTCCGGCCGGCGATCGACATCAATCTTGGCGTGGGTTACGTCAACGAAAACACTATCCCACGTCAGTTCATAGCCGATGCCGTGAATCACATCGTGGCTCATCATCACGATTTTCACGCACCGTTTAACTACGGCTCACCCGACGGTGTTACCGAACTCATCGCTGCCATCCGGACCTATCTGGCATATCACCATTTTGGGAATCTCACGCCAGCGTCACTGGCCAAACTGGACATGATCATCGGGGCCAACGGCGCGACGAGTCTGCTTGATGCCATGACGCAGATTTTGCCCAGGGGTATCGTCGTTACCACCGACCCGCTGTATTACATTTACACCAATCAGCTCCAGCGCGCGGGCTTTGAATTGTTGTCGGTACCAGAAGACCGTGACGGCATTCGCACGGATGTTCTTGCAGACAAAATCAAAGCGCTGGGCCCTCGTCGCAGTGAAATCAGCTTTGTCTACATCGTCACGGTCAACAATCCCAGCTGCAGCATTCTTACCACGCAACGCCGCATCGGTTTACTGCGTTTGATGAATAAGCTCTGCACCGAACAACGACGAAAAATCCCGTTGATCATGGATACAGCGTACGAACAGCTCATCCACGATCCGGATACACCTACGCCTGACTCAGCGTTACTGCATGATGAGCTTGGCATCGTTCACGAAATCGGCACTTTGTCCAAGACACTGGCCCCGACCTTGCGCGTGGGATACATGCTCGCCAAGCCGTCGCCGTTTCTTGATGCCATGGTGCAGAAGGTTTCGGATACCGGTTTCAGTGCGCCGCTGCTTAATCAGCACATTGCTGCATTGCTTTTAGATCAACATGCATCGGAACAGATCAAAGCTGTCAAGACCGGCTACCGTGAAAAGGCGGTACAAACCCGTAAGTGGATCGAGGAATATCTGGGCGATGAAGTCGAATCGATCATCGGCGGGCGTGCTGGCTTTTATTTCTATCTCACTTTTAAAAACACGCAGACCCATCAGGAAAGTGCATTCTTCAAGTTCCTGTCGCGCCATACCGGTGACCAGAGCATTGATGCAGAACGCAATCCGACGGTCATCTACATTCCGGGCAATTTTTGCGTCAATCCCCAAGGTGATATGGCAGAACAAGGCCAACGCCAACTGCGTCTGAGTTTTGGGTATGAATCATTGGATCGCATCCACACCGCCATCAAACGTATGGGCGATGCCCTGGCCTACGTCAGAGCACGCTAGAGCGATGCAAAGAATTAATCTCCACCCTCCGTCACTCCCGCGCATGCGGGAGTCCAGTGGAATTTGCAATTTTCTACTGCATGCCACTGGCTTCCCGCCTGCGCGGGAATGACGAAAAATACGATGGCATGGAGTTTAATTATTTGAACTGCGCTAGCAGCCGTGTCTCTGCTGACAACATGTTGAATCGATGCTGTAAGGCTTATTTTGAGTTGCCTGTTTTCGTGATGACTTATGTCCGTCATTCCCACCTGCGCGGGAGTGACGATCCAATCAATGTTGTTGTCACATCAGCCACTGACCGATGAGGTCTTCATATTCTGCTTTATCACCAGCATCGTCATCTGACTGGACGACGTTGAGACTGGCCTGTTGGTTCTGATAGGCTGCCAACGCCAAAGCCATGTTGCTTTGCTGAGGTGATGGGCTTTCGATAGCCAGTGATTCCACGACGAGTTCTTCAACCGTTAAATCCAAACTTGCCTGCCAGGTTGCAAAGTTGTCCAAGTCATCAGCGTCAACCGTATCGTCGCCGTTAACGTCGATGTATCGTGGCGGGGAAGTGTGATTGTCGTTCCAGTAATACTGCACGGCTCCAAGATCAGCAGCGTTGAAGACCGCGTCACCGGTAAAATCACCACCCAGTTGATGGAATCGGTCGGAGACATAATCGCCGCCTGCAACGGCATCGGCATCGCCATCGAGATTGGCTAACGAGATTGCATCCACCACGGTATCTTTGATGGTCAACTCGTAAATGCCATCGGTCAATGTCATGTTGCGCATATCAAGCGTGAAAGTGGTGTTGTCCGCTGTACTCACCGACGCGTCATTGAGTACGACATCGTCACTGGTGCCGTCCTGGTAAATGATTTTCAGTGAAAGGTCACTGGTGCTGATATCTTCCATCTCACGGTTGAATGTGAAGACGACGCTTCGCAGGACCGACCGTTGTATCTGACTGTTGAAGTTGGCGGATGGCAGGTTCGCGTCCTGGTTTTCTTCATCGAAGACCGCTGCGTTGACCTGAACGTCGGAGACCTGAGCAGCGTCGATGACCTCGACTTCAATCTGGTAAGTGAGATTGCCATACTCCGTGAGAATGGTGAAAGTGACGGTCTTGGTACCTG
>JBICHS010000412.1:0-8263 GCA_043101135.1 Phycisphaeraceae bacterium JB051 | reverse complement strand
CTGCACGACGACACACATGTAAAGACCGTCGGACTTGTAGCCCATGTAGAGCTGGGCATCGAGATCCCGCCTGCCATGCCAGGTCTGCTGCTTAAGCCAGGTCCAGATTTGACTTGAACCGTCAATGCGAAGCGGCTTGTGACCAGACCAGTCCGATGGATCGCCATCAATCTGTATATCACGTTTGATATGTGGCACGGACAACGCCTGCTGCTGCCAACGTCGAGTGACCGGCGAAGCGTCATCGGCTGGTGTGAACACAGCATCAATCGCGGCGTTGGCATAAACGCCGGGCTGAGTCGCGGGTAAAGTGATGTCGACCTTCTGCTGCATCTTGGGGGCGATGTTCAATGTTGCCTGCGTCAATGGCGAGTTGTTGAGCTTGATGGACAACTTGCCACGATTGGTTTGAGGCAAGCGATTGACGACTTGAATCACGCCTGCTGTTGCAGACGTCCTGCGCAATTGCAGCGCAACCGACTGTGCACCAAGCCCGCCGATCTGCGTTTGCTTCAGATGCTTGAGCACATCATCTACTGACCCCGCAGGCGTCACCAGGAACACAGGGTGACTGGCCAGCATCATTGCCAGTCGATCTTGTTCCTGCTTGACGGGTACCGGATTGCCCTGAAAATCCAAGAGTTTCCAACCTGCAGGAAGTTTTGGCATGGTGAATTCCTTGCCTTCGGATTCACCGCGATCGACTTTCAAATCGTAAAGCCACGTGGCAGTCACCGTCGAACCATCGTCACCTGCAAAGACATAGGTTCGACTATCATCGCCAATGAGTTGCTCTGAATGCAGGCTACGATTGCCGACCAGATTCAGCAGATTGTTGATCGCTGCCATGCTTACATCGGGATGCCCAGGCATGGGTTGAAGCTGCGGGGCTTCTTCCTGATACCAGTTAAGGTAGTAGCGGACATGCTCCCGATTAGCCAGACAGGCAAGCAGGGTTCGACACATCATGGCTGCTGCCAAACGTTCAGCATGACCAACATCCTGACTGACGGGCCCCAATCGCCAGGGGTAAAAACCACGCAGCGGTGTCGCGTTCATCTCCGGGACGTTGTACGGGCAAGTCCCCTCCCCTTCCGTGAAATAGATCGGTGCGTCGGACAAACCATGACGGGCCTTGAGATCAATCAGACGACTGATGTCTGTTGCCAGATCAGGATCTTCAGGACGGGCGCGGTAGGTGTGAATCGACACCGCATCGACTGCGCGATTGCCACCGGCCTTGAAAAATTGATCCAACCAACTCTGGCCGCTGCGTGATGCGTTGTACGGATCAGGTGTCAGAACAACAGCATTGGGATTGACGGCTTTGGCCTTTTGAGCAAAAAGTGTCACCGCTTTGGCGCAGTCTTCAGGAGTACTCATGTAGCCACTGGTGTTGGGTTCGTTGATGGTTTTCCAAACGGGTTGAGCAGCATATGCCGGAAGTCTTTGCCCCAAAGCCTTCTCAAGTTTTGCCAAGTCCGCATCGGTGTAACGTGCATCATGAAAATGCGGCACATCAAGGTCCCGCTTGCTGAGCATGGTCACGATATGCAGAAAATCCATCGCGTTAAACTGCTCGATCACCGATGGATCCTTAGGCAAAAAGAAACTCAACGTCCCACGCACGCCCAATTGCTTAAGAAACGGCACATCTCGTGGCAACACCCAATCACGACGCTGAGCATAGCGAAATGCACCAAGGTCCGACTGAGATAAATCAACCAATCTCGCGACGCGGCCATAGGCGGTTACCTGCGTTTTCTGCCAAGCCAACTCAGCGTGCATGTTCAACCGAAGCATGCCTTTGAGCTTGACCGATTCAAGCGGGATTTCAAAGGTTTTGCGTTGGTTGGCAGCGATGTCACTTGTGAAGGTCTGCGTGTGATGCGTCTTGCCCCATACATCCTGCACATCGACTTTGAGTGTGACCTGTTGTGATTGGGATGTTGTGTTGGCTGCATGAATGCTGACGGTGGATTTGGGTTGTGATGTGAAGAGATATTGTTCACGGGTCTGCGTGTCGGACCAGATTTGCAAAGGCTGCTGGGTGAAGTCCAACGCACCATCACCTTCATGAAGTTGGACGTCATCGAACCAGATACTGCCATCACGCTGGTCTTTGCGATTGATCACTGCCCAGGGATCGCCCAGCCCAATGCGGACCATGGCATTGATGGCTTTGAAGGTACAGGTATAACGCTGCCAACCGTCTTTGAGTGTGTAGCGTTTACCTTGGAACTTGGGCCATGTGTCGGTCTGCAGGAAGACGGAAGTACGCATGCCAGCGTGTTGCGGTTTGGCGTAAAAACTGACGGTGTAGGTTTTACCCGGTTGTGTTGCAAACGGCATGGTGCATGCCATCGGCGGCACCTGACCACGCTTAACGTCATAGCGCAGTGACTGTCGACCGGTGCGTTTAACCTGCGCATCCAAATGCCATGACTGCAGATCACGATCGGGCATGGTGTAGGACGTAATGCCCCATGTCCAACTGGACAGATCGGCTTCAAACCCGGGATTGGGCAGCAAGTTCACAGGCATCGTGGAAGTCGCCAACGCCAACGCATCTCGCTTAGCCCAACTGGGGGTGAACAGTCGCAACTTGCTGATGTCCGGCTTGAGCTTGTCAGCGTTTGATTTTTTGGCAATTGCGTTTTGTTTGGGCTTCGTCTGTTTGTCTGCTTGCGGCTGCGTGTTCTCAGCAACAGGGCCCAGCGTGATTTTCATGTGAGCGGTGCTGTTCTTTTTAGTGTGTACAAAAACCTGAAAGTCCCTGCGATTGGGCTGATTGCGATAGTCACGCAGGTTGGCAAAATGCACCCCATCAATCTCAATGGTCATCTGCTTTTGCGGCGTATCGGAAAAGAACGTCATCTTGCGTGCATGCGGAAATTCATGCTTCTCAAAACGCTGGGGAACGGTGATCGTTCGTTTATCAAGACCAACCGCTTTGCCTGCCAACAATTCACCATCAAATGAAAGCAGAATCGCCTTACTCTTTTCAGGCTTGAACTTGACGTGCACATCCAGGACATTGTCGACAAACTGATAAACAACCTGTTCAACGGGTTGCTTGTCAGTCTCCAGAGAATCAAGCGTAATGCGATGTTCTTCCTCTGTAACACCAACGCCACTAAAACGCACCGCGGGGTACAGCGACATCATCACATTACCATCATGGTAAATCTGGGCACATCCATCAGTCACCACAACCTGCCAAGCATCGGACTCCCAGCTACGATTTCCATCAGCAAAGCAGACAGACGTCGACAACAATACAAAACAGATTAAACCAATCAGCGCACGCAAAATCATATCCCTCAGTTAAAACAGAAAACACTGTAAAACAAGCGTGATTTACGAATCAGACACGCTTACACGTCGCCCCCAGATGCAGATACTCAGGCACGAGGACATTCTCAAAGTTGGCCTGTTGATGCTTGATCATGTCGATACACAAGTCTGCCGCCACACGCCCCATTTGATCAAACGGGAGGATCATCTGGGTGATATGACCGTGATCGGCCTGAGCAGGCAAACCGGCTAAACTCAGAATGTTAATCTCATCGGGAACCGCGATCCCCATATCTGACAAACACGCAATGGCTTTAAGTGCCATCGAATTGTTGTAGCAAATGATGGTGTCAACATTGGATCGTTTGAGCAGTCTTGCCAGAGGTTGCTTGGAGAAGTTGGTGTGATCAAACTCCCCTGCCAACGCGATATTCATTTCATGCAGCTGCTCAAGCAACACATCTCGGCGGAGTTGGCCGCTGTAATGATCCGTCTTGGCGGTGACATAAAGCACACGCTTGGCGCCGATGAGTGAAAGCAGTTTGCACGCCTGCTTCACACCATTGGCATCATCAGGTAACACGCCGTTGTGCCTGGGAACCTGATACGGATTGAAGATCACCACCGGCAACCCGGCTTCCTGAATACTCACCAGCGAATCGTCTTCGGGCCCCATGGCAAAGGTCACCGCTGCAGCCAAACCATGCCGACGCATTCGTTCACGCAAACGTGAAACGTGAAATTGATCGTTGGCATAAATCATCTGTTGTGTCATGTCGAAGCGCTCAAGTTGACGGCTAAGCTGCTCGACAAAAATCGACTCCATACTGTCAAAGCCGTTGCGGTATGGATGAATGATCAACCCCACCGGCAAATGGGTCGGCAGATTCCCCACGCCACGGCGCGGCTCAAGCTGCTGCACCCGACGACGCGTTCGATAACCAAGCTTCCGCGCACTCTCGCGGACACGGTCGGCCAACTCCTCGGAGTAACGGACGTTGTTGTTGTTGCGACCATTAAGAATGGTTGACGCCGCTGCCAGTGAGCAGCCTGCCAATTCGGTCACATCCCTGAGGGTGGGTTTACTTTCCGAACACTTCATGCCTGATTCTATCCCTGCGTTAAAAGCCACCAACAAGCGGATTTTGATTAAAAATGATAAAACTATAAATATTAATCATACCATTGTGTTCGTTTTTCATCCCTTAAAACCACGCCCCAACGATTTCATTAGAACTTTAATTAAAACGACTTAAACCTATAAACAACAACACTCGGCACCTGATGATGCCGAGTGTTGAGGACGATTGTCTGGGTGATTTTTAGAACGTTTTCATCAAACGCAGGCTGCTTCGGGCTCCGGGAACTTGACCAGTGAAGGAATGTCCACAGGCTGACCGGTTTGGAAACAGATGTTGGCGGCGATGCCGGTGAGGATGGACATGGCGCCATCGACATGGGAGGCAGCATGCTTGAGCGGGTCAGGCGTGCCGGGCTCAAAGACGTCACGCAGCAGCTTGGCATCACCACCACCGTGACCGCCAGCATTGGATTGCGGGATGTCAATGAGGATCGGCTTTTGCCAATGGTGCTGCAGGACCAGCTGGGTCGGTTCCTTGACTTCGTAAGGTGAACCACCGGAGACGTTACGGGCAAAGTTGTGATCGTCATCACTACCCGAGACATAGGCCGATTCCTGGCAGAAGAGTTCGAGACGACCCTTCGTGCCGTTAAAGGCAACGCGGTAACCTTCCCACGGGGAGTAGGCGGTGAGGTGATAGCTCATGGTGGCACCGGATTGGTACCCGACCATGACAGCCATGTCGTCTTCGATGTTGATACCTTTGCCGAAGACGGATTGATCGCGGATGTAACCATCTTCGTGTTCGGCGTCGAGGTACAGACCCTTGAGTTCCTTGTTGTTTTCCATGTTCAAGCCGAAGGGATCTTTGAGACCGACTTCACTGCCGTGACAACGTTCGTAGAATTCGGTGACACCGCGTGCCTTGGCATTATCTTCACCGTAGAACTTGAGGCCACCCAGCGCAAAGACCTTGGCGGGCTGCGAACCGATCCACCAGTTGACCAGGTCAAAGTGGTGTGTTGATTTGTGCACCATCAGGCCACCGGAGTTGGCTTTGTCACGATGCCAACGGCGGAAGTAGTCTGCACCGTGCTTGGTGTTGAGCAACCATTCAAAGTGCACGGAGACGACATCGCCGATCTCGCCAGCCTGAATGAGTTCGCGGACTTTGCTGTTACGCGGGGCATAGCGGTAGTTGAAGGTAACCGTCAGATGCTTGCCGGTCTTGACCTGCGTGTCCAAAATCTGCTGACACTTCTGGGCGTCGGTGGTCATCGGCTTTTCGCTGATGGCATCGCAACCGGCTTCCATGGCGCGGCAGATGTATTCGTGATGCGTGCAGTCCTTGGAGGTGACGATCACGGTATCAATCTTCAGGTCCGCGATCATCTTTTCAAACTGATCGGGCTTGTAAGTCGGTACGGGCTTGTAGCCTTCGACTTCTTCAGAGTACTTGTTGTTGTAGTAATCCATGCGGGTCTGGTTCACATCGCAGAACGCGACGAGCTCGTTCTTTTCTGCGTAGTCACCTAACAACGCTTTGGTGAACATGGCGGAACGGCTGCCAAGACCGACGACGGCATATCTTTTTCGATCACTCATGGTGAAAACTCCTGTGGGCAAAATTCATGACTTGTGCAGAATATATCTTAACCATTGTATCTTTACATTGACTCCATCGTACCTAGCGATTAGCATTTTCGATCATGCTCCACTATCTCTCATCAGGCAAACGTGACTACCACGCCCGACAGATCGGTATCAGTGTCCGTAGCGGCTGGGAATTTCAGGCAGTCGTCTCAGGCAAGATGGCGCCAACCTACCCAAGCCCCGAAGGAACGGATTCATCCTATAAAAACAGGCACTTGTGGATATTCTCGCCCGGTGTCCCCCATGGCTGGCTATCCCCACCGGGACAGAATTGCCGCATCGTTGTTGCCCACGTGGACAACGAGGACATCCCCCCATTACTGGTGCAAACCTGCCAGGAAACGGGTGTGCTGGATCGTGCATTGACAGGAAATGATGTCAAGCGAATTGAAGACCTCACCGCAGATTTAAAGCAACATTACCCACGCCTGACCAAACTCACCGGCCTGTACACGCAGCGGCTGATCACCGAATTATGCACCATTGCACTGCGCGACCAGAACCTGCCAGTAGGCGACTGGACCCAGCGATACAACGAACAACGGGTGCGGGTTGCCATGACGTGGTTCAGTCAAAATATGAATCAACATGTGGGCGTCGAGGAAATGGCTCAGGCTGCGGGCTTGTCCCCTGCTCATCTGCGACGACTGTTTGCTCAAACGCGCAACGAATCACCACTGCAGGCAATCAATCAATTACGATTGGAACGGGCAAGACATTTGCTGCGGGACTCGGAACTCACGGTTGCCGAAATCGCTGACATCGTGGGCATGTCCGGGCCAACCGTGTTTTGCAGATGGTACAAGACTGCGACGGGCTACACGCCTTTGGAACACCGTAAGCAAATGCGAATGGAAGTGAGTTGACGGGTCATTTCGCCATATTACTCACCAGCAGGTGACTTCTTCTGCAACACCTTGGATTCGGTCCCTGCAAACAGGCGGCTGATGTTGGTGCGGTGACGCAGAATCACCAGCAATCCAAGCAGGCAACTGACAATCAGAAACGGCAGGACTTCTACCACATTCTGGTGATGATAGAACTTGCTGATCAGAATCAAGAACACCGGCAAAACCAGTGCACCGACGATGCTTGCCAAGCTGATGTATCGCCAGATCAACACACAGACGATCCAGACGACAATCGCCCCCAAAGCAGGCAAGGTGAGTGTCGGCCAAAACCCAAGCAAGACACCAAACCCTGTCGCGACGCCTTTGCCACCTTTGAATTTGAGCCAAACCGGGAAGACATGGCCCAACACGCATGCCGCTGCCACCGCCAGCCACTGCCATTGACCGGCGACGGTGCTGTGATCGATGAACTGTCCTGCGACTGCGACAGGCAAAGCGCCCTTGAGCACATCCATGAGAAAACAGGCAATGCCATAGGGTTTACCCAGCACGCGCCCGACATTGGTTGCCCCGACATTGCCACTGCCATGCTTGCGAATATCCACACCTTTAGCCAAGCCGATGAGCAGACTAAATGGGATCGAGCCAGCGACATAACCAATCAACAACCATATGAGCCAGTTTGAAAGCATGGGGCGTATGGTAACCAGACTCTGCTGCAGATGCACATGTGACCTGCAAAATGCACATTTTGAGTAACATTGCCTGGCAACGTCTTTAACTTGCCAATCAGTTGGGTATGATCAAAAACCTTGTATCCCGCACGTCCCCAATTTTAAGGCTCAACAATCATGCTCTGGAATGATGTCCTCTTACACAATGTCGCTCAAATCAATGATGTCTGGCGTGAAGGCAAGCAACTTCAACGCGTCCCTGAAAATGTCCGTGAACATCTGAATCCAAAAGCCCAGGAACGCTGCCTCTTTGCCTCAAACAGCGAAATCCGATTTGTCGCTGACGGCCCGGTGAAAGTCACCCTCTCCTCGCCCCAGGGCAGTGGCAGCTACCACGTGGCCTACGGCTCATTCATGGACTCAGGCCAATACCCATTAACCGGTGCCCCACTCACCATTGAGTTAACCGTCAACGAACGTCTGACCACAGTCAACAAACAGTTTTTGGAAAATGACCCGTGGTCGCCCAACGTCATTCGTCTACTTTTCCCGCGTCAGGAAATCGTGGTCTACAATATCGAAGGCAAGAATCTGCGTGCACCCAAGCCCGAAGAAATGCCGTCACTGCGTTACCTTGCCTACGGCACATCCATCACCGAAGGCGGTTGCGCCACCAAGCCGCATCTGTGTTATGCAGCACAGACCGC
>JBICHS010000411.1:0-8512 GCA_043101135.1 Phycisphaeraceae bacterium JB051 | reverse complement strand
ATATAGCCGAGCCATCTTGGCTCGGTTGCCTTGGAACGATGCTCTGCAAAACAGCTGCAATCAACCGTGCGTCCTACATCCCATTTCAAGTTGGCAGATACCTGGCATCGCTTGTGAGATTTGAAAAATATGTCAGTGTTTTCTTGACTAAGTCAGATGACCCGCCTAACGTTCCAGCAAGCAATTTGTTTCTTTATCTCAGGTGAATTCATGGCATATCGTCTTTGTCTACTGGTTGCGATTTTGTTCCAAATAACGATGGTCAATCAGCTTAAGGCTGATCAACTGGAGCTCAAGAACGCTGGTTTAACCCTCAGTGAATCCTCGGGCAAGCTCGATGGCTGGCGTGCGGATCTTCGAACCATGTCGCTGAGCAGCATCACCAGTGATCTACCCGATGGCGTGGACTCGGCGTTGCGCATCAAGCCCACCAAGTCGCAAAAGTACCTGGGGTTCATCTCCCAGGGCATCAAACTCGATGGCAAGGGGGGCAGCTACCTGCTCACCGGTTATGTCCGTACCGAGGCGCAGGGCGAAGCGTTACTTGAAATCAAACTCTTCAAAAATCGCAAAGAACTCAAACGCATTGACAGCACCCGCGTCACCGGCGATTGGCAGAAGCTTAACGTGCCGTTTGAAGCGTTGGATGCCGATAGCATGCAGGTTCTCTGCCGCTGGAAGTCCGGCGATGCTCAACTGGGCAAGGCGTTGGACTTTGCCGCGTTGGAGCTTTTTACCTGTGATAAGTCGCTGGCCATCATCGGTGACTCCACGGTTCAGGACTATTCCATTAATTCTCCCAAACGCGGTTGGGGGCAGATTCTCAAGGAGCGTTTCACGCCGGCCATCGTGGTGACCAACTACGCAGCAGGGGGGCGGAGCACCAAGACCTTCATCGGTGAAAAGCGTTGGGAAGCGGTGCTTGCTGCCAAGCCTGATTTTGTGCTCATTCAGTTTGCCCACAATGACTCACATGCCAAGGGGCGTCCCGAGGCGACGGATGCGGACAGTGATTACCGTGAGTATCTGATTCAGTATGTCAAAGAAGCTCGCGCGGTTGACGCGACACCGATCTTGGTGACCCCGCCGCACCGTCGCGTTTTCCGTGAAGGCAAGTTGGCCAAACATCTTGATGCCTACGCCAATCAGATGCGTCAGGTTGCCAAGGAAATGCAAGTGCCCCTGGTCGATTTGTATGCGATGACCAATGAGCATTTTGAGAAGCTCGGCGAGGAGGCTTGCATCGCCTTATTCTGCAGTGACTCGGATCGGTCACACTTCTCGGTTGAAGGTGCAACGCTGTTGGCGGATCACATTGCCTCGCAGCTGCCCACGGTTTGCCCTGAACTCGCTGCGTATCTGAACAAGAAATAAAACTCTCCTGGAGATTGAGCATGACTTTGTCACGAAACACGAATCGCACTACAGGTTTCACGCTCATTGAATTGTTGGTGGTGATTTCGATCATCAGTTTGCTGATCTCGATCCTGCTCCCGGCTTTGGGAGCTGCGCGTAAGCGGTCCAATCAAATCAAGTGTGCCAGCAACGTCAAGCAGATTGGCAACAGCATCGCGATGTATGCCATGGACTTTGATGATTGGATTCCACTTGCCGATACGGACGTGGGGAATACGCGCTGGTGGGTGGTGTTGCCGCGACTGGGTTACATGTCTTCACCTGCTGCATTTGTTTGCCCGGATGGCCAAAACAATCTCACGCGAACATTTGATGATGTAGATTATCCCACCAGCTATGGCATTAATACCGCGGTTGCTGACATCAGCTCCACGCCCGGGACCAGTGCCAGCTACATCAAGCAACGTCAGTTCCGTGATTTTGATTCAACAATCAAAGGCCCGGTTCAGATTCCCATCGTCCTTGATGTGCGTGATAATGACTTTCTCATCCACCCGCATAGCAGCACGTCCAACTCGCCGGATCATGCCACATCACCGCCCGGACGTATCAACTCCCGGCACATCGGCACAGCCAATACGCTCTTTGCAGATATGCACGTCAAGAGCATCAAAGCGCCGTTTACGGATACTGGTAAAGTCATTGACTGGCTGATTCCTGAGCGTGAAATTAACCCTGATTACAATCAGTATTAAGTAACTATGTTCAGTAACAAGACATCACAAGTCAGACACCACATCCTCGACCAACTCGAGGCTGGCACCCTCAAGGCAGGCGATCGCTTGCCCGGTGCCCGTGAGTTGGCGGTGCAGCTGGATATCTCTTTTCTCAAGGTGCAGCAGGCCATCGAAGGGCTGTGTCGTGATGGTGTGCTTGAGGTGCTCAATCGCCGGGGAACCTATGTCCAGAAAACCTGGGCCAACTGCGTTTTGCCGGAGAATATCAGTATTTTCCGCATGCAAAATGAATTCCCCTGGCTTGCAGGCATTCGCCAACGCATTGAAGAACACCTGCCGGGCGTCCGCTTTACCAATGCCTTTCCCGTCGGTGCGATGGAGCTCAAAACCACCTACCATGTCCAGTCGAATTGGGATCAATATCAAGACTTGTCGGAGATTCTCGAAGAATGCTACCCCGACATGGATGACTTTTTCACCCAGCCTTTCGAAGCAGGTCGCATCGGTGACAAACTCATCGGCATCCCGTTTATCTTCTCGCCGCGTGTGGTGTTCTTTAACCCAACCTTGTTTGAAAAAGCCAACTGCCCGTTACCCAGTGACAACTGGACATGGGATGAGTTTCTGACCATCGTCCGCAAGCTCTCGGAAGTGTATCCACCTGAGCAGATCGTCAACTGTCACAACGGCCCGTTTTACTGGATGAACTTCATCATGCGCGCTGGCGGTCGCCTGGTCGATGCCTCGGTCGATAATCCCGTCCAGATTGATTCACCCAAGACCCGCCAGGGCATGCACTATTACCGGGAACTCCGCGAACTGCTAGGTGTGGACAATCTCTGGGAAACCCCCAATACGTTTAAGCGTGGCAAGTGTGCGATGTACATCAGTGAACGCCAGTATGTTCACCAGATGAACCACGTCGGCTTTGATGATTGGCAAACGGTGAGTCTGCCCAACTTCCCCGGCGGTAAGAACATCACCACGCAGGCGACCGACCTGCTTTGCATCCACAAGGCATCAACCAACCCACAGGCCGCCCGTGAGTATATCCGCCTGATGCTCTCGGACACCGTGCAGGATTGGATCGCCCGTGAGAAGTACGGCATTCCGATCCGCAAGAGCTCTGCCTTCAAATCACTGGACTTAACAAGCCCGCGTGATGCCATCTTCGCCCGTGAGATTTCCAACATCTCCGCGGAGTACAACCTCAAGTATCCTCACCTCACCCAGACCATCATCCAGGGCATTACGCAGATGCTCAATGACGATCGGGACATCGATCAGGCTGCCCACGATCTGGCCAACCTCGCAAGGCAATACATGTCCATCTGGAAGATGGCGGTTTGATTGGTCAGTGATTAGTGATTAGGGAATAGGGGAAAGGCAAGAAGACACAGATGCTGTGCCAAATAAACCATAGCAACTCGCATAAACAATCACCCATTCCGTCACTCCCGCGCAGGCGGGAGTCCAGTGATACATACAAGCGTCAACTGCATGCCACTGGATTCCCGCCTTCGCGGGAATGACGAATCGAACTTCTGTTTGGCGATTAATGACACGAACCGCTCTAGTCCCTTATTCATGCTAAGGTCAACGTGAATCCCTGAAACATATCGAATCGAATTCGACTCACAAGGTTTAATCATGAAACGTATTTTCGTCATGTGTCTGCTGGCTGTCTCACTTTTGGCTCCATCATTGCTCAAAGCGCAGGACACACTCCAACTCATCCCCACGCTTGAAGCTTGCAGCATCTATCTCAAAGCAGATAACCGTCAGCCGGATCAACTCACCGTCCAATACCGTGCTGCAGCCGACACGCAATGGCTCGATGGTCACGCGCTATCGCGCAGCGACAATGACCCGACGCTGCGGACGTCCCTGTTTTATCTCAACGAAGAAACGGGCTATCAGGTCCGCGTGCTGAACGCCAACAAACAGGTGATCGCGGAAGACAAGTTCCAAACGTGGTCGGCCAACCCGCCTGTTGCCAAAACGGTTTTCCTAAACGCCGGTGACTTTGCCAACGGTGGCTTGCATCTGACACAAGGTGGAACTGAATCAGGTTGGGTTCGCTACGTCGGTGATGGGCATACGGTGATGGATGTAGCCAATGATGCCAACGCCGCCATCCATGTTGAAAAGGCAAGCTTCATCATTCTCGACAACATCATCCTCAAAGGCGGTATCCGTCACGGCATTCACCTGAACCATGCCAGCAACATCATCATTCGCAACTGCGATATCTCCGGCTATGGTCGACTGGGCACCCAACGCATCGACCGTGATGGCAAGTACTACGACCAAAACAACAAAGCCATCAACTGGGACAGTGGCATTAACATCGACCTGTCCCAACGCATCCTCATCGAACACAACTTCATCCATGACCCACGCTCCACCGCCAACTCCTGGTACTACTCGCATCCAGCAGGCCCCAACGCCATCTTCCTCCGTGCCAAGGGACAGATCGTCATCCGTTACAACGACATGATCGGCAGTGACGAACACCGATGGAACGACGTCATCGAAGCCTATGGCAACGGTCACTTCGACGGCGGCTTTAATCGCGATTCGGACATCTATGGCAATTACCTTGCCTTTGCCAATGACGACGGCATCGAACTCGATGGTGGTCAATGCAATGTCCGATTCTGGGGCAACAAAGTCGAAGGCACACTCTGTGGCATCAGCACCGCTGCCAACGTCCACGGCCCGTCCTACATCTTCAATAACCTCGTCGTGAATCTCGGTGACGAACGTGCCAAAGCAGGCTCTGCAGTCAAGAACGGTGGGGGAACCACCTACACCCACGGCATCAGTCACTTCTTTCACAACACCTTCTTCACGCAGGGCAACGGCATCATGGCGGTCGGCTACGGGCGTGATGACAACCGAAGCATGTTCTACGGCATCAGTCGCAACAACCTGCTTGCACTCTCGGGTAAAGGCATTCGTGATGCCCACACTCCCGAGCAGTCGGACTTTGATTTTGATCTCTTTGCAACGCCTGATGATCGTCCCGGCGAATACGAGTCGGCCCGACCTATCGAAGCGCATGGCATTGTCGCGCCCGCCAAGCTGCGTGATCCAAAGCATGGTGACTATCGCCCGCAGACGTCAAGCCCTGCTAATCATGCAGGTGATCGCATCACCGGTTTGACACATGCAACACAAAAGCAGCCCCCGACCATCGGCGCTTTTGCGATGGATCAGAACCCCAATTATCCGTTGCGAGATTTACCGATTGTGGTCTCACCTCAGCAGTTGCAGATGACCGTGGATGATTCTGCCACGCAGGCGCCCACGACGCAGGTCAGCATATCGACGCAGCAGTTGGATAAGCCCATTGCTTATCGCATTCTCAAGAATAGCGTGTTTGACTGGATGACGGTGACACCTGAAAAAGGCGTGTTTTTGCCGGGAAAAGAGCACGTTTTGCGTGTCACGGTCGATCGTTCCAAGCTTGATGCGTTTGGCATGATTCCCAGCAGTTTCCTGATCAAGCTCAATGACGGCCGCTCCTTGCCGGTGACGATTTATGTCAAGCATGTCGCTTTTGAATGGTCCAAAATCTGGCAGGCCAGCGAGCTTGATACGGCAAAAGCGTTCACGCGTGATGCCGGTGAAGTGCGTCCCAAGGAGGACGACGGGACGGGCATGTGGTTTGCCGCGACCACGAATGGCAAGTTGGGTGATCGCTGCCTGGCATGGCAAGTTGATTTGCCTCAGGACGGACTTTATTACCTTGCCATCGAAGTCAAAACGCCATCCCCCAGCGGCCTTCATGACTCAGCGTATCTGTCAGTCGATGGTGAAGAAGCCAAAAAAGTCGGGGTCATGCCCGGTGGCTATTGGCATTGGTCACCCATCGCCGGCAAGCTCCAATCATGGGAACTCAAGAAGGGCGTGCACACCTTCAAACTCTATCCCCGCGAACCCATCTACATCAAGCAAATCCGCATGCAAACCAATGCCCCATCCTTGCTGGATGATTGATGCGTTGATGAACGTGTCGATAGCAATAACAAACCTCACGCGCGTCGCACCCAAAAGCCGTGTCGCTCCCGCGGCACGGGTTGCCTTGTGTTACCCGCCACACCCGCGACAACGCAAACGATTCAAGGCAATGAACCACAGATGAACACAGATAAACGCAGATATGAAACACATGTTTTCATGTCTTTGAGCATTATCAAGAATTGATTTTCACCCTCCGTCACTCCTGCGCAGGCGGGAGCTTTGATGAGTCTTCAGACCTGCACCGCATTGACATGCGGTGCTCAATCATGCACGAGTTCTTAATGGGATGGGTATAAGTGTCTGATTGGCTTGAATACCCCAGTCCGTCATTCCCGCGCAGGCGGGAATCCAGTGGCATTCTGTGCGCACTTGCAAGTTCCACTGGACTCCCGCCTGCGCGGGAGTGACGAAAAGTGAAGATTCATTCTTTGTACGACTCTAGCTACAAATAAACGCAGATGTGAGACTAATGTTTTCATGTCTTTATCCGTGTTCATCTGTGTTCATCTGTGGTTACAAATGCCTTGGAACAGGTGAGATGATTGCAGCATCATTCAGCTTTGACTTCACAGACCAGTGAGCCAAATCCGCTGAGTTTGATGACGCTTTTACCGTCGGTGTTTTCGATGCTGCCATCACCCCAGAGGATTTTGCCACTGTCGTAACAATCGTTCATGGTCACCGTCACGGGGCGGTTACTCAGGCTCACCACGCAGAGGACTTTGTCATCATCGGTTTGACGGGTGAAGGCGACGACGCATTCATCCTTGTCGTGATCGACCCATTGGGTTTGACCGGTTGCAAAGACGCTGCGTGATTGGCGGACCTTGCACAGATCGACATACCACTGACGGCGTGCGACCTGCTTGGGGAGGTTGGCTGCTTTCCAGTTGACTGGCCATTGCGAGAACAAGTCCTGTGGCGTGCCGTCGCTGATTTCCATGCCGTTGTAGATCATGGGAATGCCGTCAATCATGAACTGCATGGTCGCGACCGCCTTGATGCCTTGTTCACCGAAGACGACGTCAGCACGATGCAGGTCATGGTTATCCGAGTACCGCAGAAAGCGTGAACCCTTGGGATAGAAGTTGCGGAAGTACTCCCATTTTTCACGGAGCATGGTCGCGGGTTGGCTGTCGCACATGACTTTGAGAATCGTTGCATACCACTGGAAGCTGTAGCTCACATCAAAGGCTTTGATTTGTTCGCGGGGCTCGTAGTCAGACTCTGCAACCATGCCGATGTCGGGGCGGAGTTCTTCGAGGACATCGCGGGCATCTTCCCAGAAGTCCTGCGGGATCACGCCCGAGACGTCTGCGCGAAAGCCATCGACGTTGAAGGCTTTGACCCAATGGACCATGTTGTCGGTGAGGTATTGGCGGAGTTCCTTGGATTCAAAGTTAAGCAGGGGGAAGTTCCAGCCACCGAGTTTGGGGCTGCCGTCTTCGTTGCGTTGGATGAAGCCGGGCTTTTGCAGTAGCGTGCAGTTGGGGCCACAGTGCAAAAACACCAGGTCCATCATCACGCGAAGTCCGTAGCGATGTGCGGTGGCAATGAACCTTGCCAAATCCTTTTCATCGCCATATTCCGGGTCGATCTTGTCATAGTCCTTGGCACGATAGGGATTCCGCGGATTGCAGTTGGCTGACGCCTTTTGGCGCATCGACCAGAATTCACGGCGGTCATCATCATCACTGAGCATCACCGGGCTCAGGTACACGATGGTGGCCCCAAGAGACGCGATGTCAGCAAGGCGTTGCTCGGCTGCTGCGAGTGTTCCCTCAGGCGTAAAACTGCGCAACCAGAGCTGGTAGACAATGCCGTTGGAGAGCCAATCCGGTGCCTGGCGTGCGGTGTCGGGATTCGGATCGCTTGCTGCGTCTGCGTGTTTTTTTGCTTCTTCGGGCAGGAGTGTCGGTTGGGCCATGATCTTTCCTTTGCGTGTCAGTGGACATCGTGCATGATGCATGATGCAATTTGAATCTGACAAACAATATCGCTGGCAGGGCAGAATGTCTTTGGCGATTTCTGCTGGACTTTTGCCCGATCCTGCTGGCAGGAATGTTCAAAGGCGGGTGGTGTCTATTAATCGTGATGTCGCATCGTCATTCCCGCGCAGGCGGGAATCCAGTGGCATGCTGTTGACGCTTTGGTCTTCCCCACTCCTGGTGGACACTGCCAATCCATGGCATACTGCCATCGAAAGGAGTGCACCATGCCACGTCAGCGTTACAACCAGGAGTTTCGTTTATCGGCTGTTCGGCTTGTCACCGAGCAAGGCTACACCATCAATCAGGCGGCACAAAGTCTGAGCGTCGATGCCAGCACCGTGCGGGTCTGGGTCAAAAAATTCGGGCCACAAGCCACCGATGTGCCCGAGCATCCTGACG
>JBICHS010000410.1:0-8423 GCA_043101135.1 Phycisphaeraceae bacterium JB051 | reverse complement strand
CGATCTGGGCTTGAACTCGGTGTGAAGGGCTTTGAGTTCAATGGCATAAGGTGAACCAATGACAAAGAACCACAAGACCGCCAATGCGTAAATGCCACCAAGCACCAACACGGCTTTTTCGATGTATTTCTCAAACAGGTTGAGGTTTTTGAGCCTCATGCGTTACTGCCTCGCCAAGGGGTCAATCGTTTTCGTCAGGAACAGTAAAAGATCTGTCCCATCACATCACAGGTCACTTCTCAACGACCTGACGCGTCTTTGGTTTCAATGGACAAACGTTCCTTGATCGCCTGAGGCATCAAGCGTTTGGTCCAATCACGAAGCCAAAGGGATTCAATGATCATGTCCAGTTGAACACAATCGCTGTCACCGTACATAAAGCCGTTATGCAAAGCCTCGTATTCATCGACATCCGTCAAATCGGCTTTGAGCACGGTCATGAAGTTGGTCTTGCCAAAGGCTTCGAACACTTTGGATATCTGTCGGTAGTCCACGATCAGTGACACCCTGGCATGAACCACGTCATAGATATTGTTACTGCGACGACCGGTGGGTGTCATTCTAAAACCGTTGGGCAAACGAACACTGTCACGACGTTTTTCACCGGGCGTGAGGCGACCTGCTGTGGTCAGGGCGCCGGTGGTGTCGATGCCGACATAACCGGGGGTGACTGACATGTTCAGCAGTTTCTTGACGGGATTGGACAGCACATTGGCTGTGGGACTCCAGACCTGGTTGGCGGAACTGATGGCCTGGACGATGTCCTGTTGAACCCAGAGTTCGAGCTGTCCCTGCCAGATGACGGAGATGTCGGGTTTGAAAGCCGAGTTACTCCATTCACCGATTTGGAACACCGTGCCGGGCATCGTCGGATCATCGACATAGATGTGGTGGCGTTCGGCATGCTGCGTCATGACGCGAATCGCTGCACCGCGACGTTCGCTGACAAGTTGCTGCTGCTGCTCAGCCGTCAGCAGATTCACCGCGTCGTCAGGCAAGCCCAGACGGAGCATGAAGTTTTTCTGCGCCAAGTTCACTTCAGCAGTAACCTGCGCCAAATCGACACTGCCACCTGCATCCAGACGCGGGTAGATATCCGTAGGTGAATACTCAAGAAGCATGGCTTCAAAGGCATTGAGATACTGCACCTGAGCGTCGTAGACTTTATCCACGCGGCGTTCAAATGACGGGAATAAACCATCAAGCAGCGGATCATGGCCTTTACGGTTCTGATTCACAGCCAAGGCAAAGATGTTGGTGTATTCGATGCCCATCTTGTGATACACCTCTTTGAGCGACTCGATAGCCGCTTCATTGATGGTGATATCACGGTGTTCAACAGGGTTGTCCAGGTCAGGTGATGGAATTTTCACACGGGTGGTCTTGAGCGTTTTGATACGCTGGACCGCCGAGTTACGTTTTTCCATTTCTTCAACAAAGCTGCTGCCCTGCAGATACACGACAAACAAACCCACCAGTGAGCAGACACTCAAAAGTGCTGCGACCACGGCGATGGGGTTATGCTTCATCCAAATCAATGCGGATTTCATTGAGCACCTCCATTGGTCGCGTTGGGATCGACCGCAGGTGTTCCTGGCGTTGCCGGTGCAGCTGGGGCACCGGGGGTTGCTGGTGTTTGACCATCAGCAGGTTGTTCGCCACTGGCGGCAGCAGCTTCGGCGGCCTTCTTGGCTTCGAGTTCCTGGCGTTTGCGTTCGAGCTCTTCCTGTCGAGCTCGTTCGGCTGCACGTTCACGACGAATCTTGTCTTCACTACGACGTGCATCGTCAGGACGCGTCAGTTCGATGGTCCAGATGACGGTGAAACGGTAATCGTCTTCCTTGCTCTCATTGGCTAGCGGGCGAGAAGGCAAAAGCTCAGAGAGATTGACGGTTGCCTGTGTTGAGCTTCCCGTGCGTGATCCGCCGAGTGTGGCTTCAGGTTGAATGCCTGCACCAAAGCGACGACGACCAGTGGTGGCTGGGCGGCGTGGCGGTTGGGGCATGCCACCGAATCCACCAGCATCCGCAGCATTGGCACGGGAATTGGGCCCTGCTGCGCCTGCACCCGATCCACGAATCTGTTCGAGAATGGTCAGGTCAGGTGACTCTCTGATGATGCGGTAAGGTCGATCCTTACGGTCAGCATGTTCACGCAGCCAGCCCATGAAGTTGGTATTGATAAAGGCAGCAGCTCCGCGGAAGGAGGTCGTGCCTGAAACGGTGATTCGGAATCGTGGGGGTGCGATGGTTGCTGCGTTACTCGATGAAGTGTAACTACTGGCTGAAGGCATTGAGAACTGCCCGGGTTGGGGCATTCCAAATCCGCCACCGCCCATACCCGGGTCCATGCCCGACCCACCCATTTCACCGTAGGGGTCCTGATTCTGAGGCTGCTGCACCTGCGGCGGATTGCTGCCGTCTGAACCAAGTTTCCAGATATCATCCGTGGTCATATTGGCCACATCAACATCGGCACCAGGCGTGAAGACATACTCGGCCTCAAGGGTGTCAAACACCAGTCGCTTGCGTTCCTGGCGTGGGATGTTGGCGATGGCTTCGTAGTCATTGTCCCACAGCGCGGGATTGGCTTTCATGTCCTGGGCGACCTGTTCCATGTCCCAAATCAACTTAGGCCAAATGTCACGGTAGTCCAAAACACGACGCAGGTTTTCAATGATCTGACGCGGGTCACTGGAGTCCTGAATTTTAAACCAGTCCTGTTTGAGTTTGTCCGCACGTCGTGTGATCGCCTGAATCTTCTGGTCACTGTCAGCCAGATCACTGTGAAAACTTGCCTTGTCGGTGACCAGCTTGCCAACG
Source organism: Phycisphaeraceae bacterium JB051 (assembly GCA_043101135.1). Classification (GTDB taxonomy): domain Bacteria; phylum Planctomycetota; class Phycisphaerae; order Phycisphaerales; family Phycisphaeraceae; genus UBA7800. The sequence continues at coordinate 5,601 of JBICHS010000410.1, read as the reverse complement.
GCACCGAGTGATGCGGCGACCATCAATAAGGCTGCTGCACCCATCATCGGTTGCTTGGCACGCCAGAAGCGCGTCTTCTGGATTTCCTTGGTCAGCACGTTGGCGCTGACGCGTTCGAGTTCAAGACCCTGCAATGCAAGACCGTATGCCGATGCCATGTTCATGGTGTGCTCAGCAAACTCGGTCTCAAGACGCCCTTCCATGGAGACGTTCTGCAGGCTATCCAGACGCACGACATCCATCTGCAATTGCTGCTTGAGGAATTTGCTCATCCCAGGCAGGCGGAACGTCGAACCCACACCAATGAGCTTGGAGAGTTTGGCGTCACGATTCAGTGACTGGTAAAAGCCCAGCGAACGCTGCATTTCCTGGACCAGGTCAGCAAAGACCGGACGCATGGCCTGGAAAATCTGGCGAGCGTACTTGCTGGTGCTCGCTTCCTTCTTGAGTTTCTCTGCTTTGGGGACACTGAGTTTGAACGCACGCACCAAAGCATCGGTGAAGTTGTTGCCACCCACTGGGAGCGTACGCAACCAAAGATGCCCTTCCTCGACGATGATCACGTCGGTGCTGGTTGAACCAATGTCCATGAAGACCACGCCCGGAGATTCTTCATCGAGTTCCATGTCGTAGGCCAGCGCGTTGTAGACAGCCAGCGGTGAAAGCGTGATGCCGTCGACACGCAGGCCCACCGCATTGTAGTTTTCAAGGAAGTCCGACACGCGGTCTTTGGTGATCGCAAAAATCCCCACTTCCACGTCAGGCGAGTCGGGCTCCTGGAAGACCTGGTAATCCCATTCGACCTGTTCAATCGGGAACGGGATCTGCTGGACGGCTTCGAATCTGACGATGTCTGGAATTCGCTTGGGATCGACGGGTGGCAGCTTGGCGAATCGCGCAAAGGCCATATGGCCCGGCACAGATGTCATCACCGAGCTACGGTTAACCGAATGCTTGGATAAGAACTGATCCAGGTTGACCTGAATGGCTTCGTTAACATTCAGATCCGGGGTCGTCAGCGGCTTCTTAAACGGCAGTACCTCGAAGTCCGCAAGGATCACTTGATCCTTTTGACGCTGTAGCCGGATCGCCTTGATCGCATTGGCTCCGACTTCGATACCCCAGCAATCATTGCGTTTGCCCATCGGCTGCTCCTTTGCCTGCCACCAACTTGGCGGGCAAGTCTCTTCCATTCACACAAAAAACCAGTTGCTATAACGCTGAGGCAAAGTCGTCTGCGGCTTTTACCTGTTTACAATAAACAGTTCATTTCCCGTGACTTTTGATTGGTTTACAACAGCCTTGCGTGGCATTAGCAGTTACCCGTTGCAGGCCATTTGGGGCAGGTTCTAACCTCTCTGCACAACTGCTTCTGAGCATTCTGGTAACAGCATTAAACACGGGTATGTCCACTAGGTCAAGCCGGTCTACTGCAACCGCTTTTCTTTTGTGAATTTAAGCCCGTCCTTGAAGCTGATATTTAGTCATTTTAACCTACCCTCAGTTGCCAGCAAAGATGCAATTGGATACACTATTTGGCTTGACTACGGGGCTGTAGCTCAATTGGGAGAGTGCTGCGTTCGCAATGCAGAGGTTGTGGGTTCGATCCCCATCAGCTCCATTTCACAAACGACATCAATCGTCTGACAACCGCTGTCCACCCGACAGCGGTTTTTATATCCATCTGTCAAACAACGACCTTTAGGCGATCCCGCCCTACCCACACGTCCAACAAGTCATTGACTCACAGGGGATGTACTCCCGTCTTGACGCAATCAATTCTAAAGTCAGTACACCTTACGAAAAGCAACATCAAAAAGCGCTTGCTCTTCATTATCGTATGGCTAGTTTAATTTCTCTTTCTGCATGCGGTTGCGGCGACTGCCCTTATTCTCTAGCCAATCACTGTGGAAACTGTGTTTGAATTGCGACGGTCTGGTACACCTACATCTAAATCGGGCACGAAGCGTAAAGCAAAACATGATCTTCAAAATGCAGCAGGTTGTTGTATTATCCTTTCAGGAATCACTATGATTTTATTGTTGTAACTTTGTCGGCTTAACCAGCCTCTGTACTTGCTGGACGCAACCAGCATTCGCAACAGCAGATTCGTTGTGCTACCCCCCCCCCACCCGATCCATGCAACAGTTTGTTTGATCGTTTCTTGTGATGCTGATGTCATTGTTCGAAATCAGTGTTAAATCAAGGCCTTGTCGTGCTGTCTCCATCCACTGGCAATGCGTTGCTGAATCGCCTGCCAATCAGAAAGCTGGTTGGGGGATTCGACATGCGATGCTCCTACCCCTACTGCACTGCTCAAAGCCTCATGAGGTGAATAGCCTTCAAGGATCGCTGTGAGGAAGCCTGCGATGGTGTAGTCTCCTGCGCCATTGGTACTAGCTACATCTACTGAAAAACAGGGACGATATTGCGATTGGCCGGACCATGCAACACCATCGAACAAGTGATGAACCCGATCGGCGGTTTGCAGATAGACGCCATACTCGCCGAGCTTGAGCAGCAAAACCCCAACACCCCAATCAAGCATCTGCTTGCCAACCGATTGCAATAGAGCAAGCGACATATTGCACTGATCATGTCCAATCATAAACAGCAGCTCATCCAACGATGGAACAAAAATATCGACGTGTGGCAATACATGCTTGAGCCATCGGCACCAGTCAATTGAACCAGCCTCGGAATCCGGGTCCACCGAGCACATATCCAAGGAGGTTGCAATGCCTGACGCATGAGCCTTATCAAAAATCTGGACAAGCTCACAACCGTCATGTTGATAAATGCTTCGCATCACGGGCGGGTATCCGAAGTGCAGCAGTTTGATATTTGCATCATCTGGCAATGCGACATTTGATGCCTGAAACTGATCATTACATCCCGGACAATGCAGGAACATCCGATCCACACCCGGCGGTGCGATGACCACGGAGTAACTGGTTGATTCACCGAAAACGCGAATCATGCCCTGCGTCAAAAATGGTGAGGCTTGACCAAGCAAACGCAGTACTTCGTCGCCGAACAGATCATCACTGACGCGTCCCATCAATCGCGTCTTGACGCCCAGTTGATGCAGAGCCATGCCGGTATTGGCAACGCTGCCGCCGACACTGCGTTGCATCTGACCGACGCGAGTCAACGTGCCGGGGTCCAGAGTTGCGGTCGCCGACCCAACAAATGCTGGCGTTAAATCCAAGCAGATATGCCCCGCAACAATGATCGATTGATCGTTATCCAATGGACGCATGATTTATCCCAGTACACGGTTTCATCGATCCAGATTCCAACGGATTTTTTCGGCCTGACTCATCGTGACAAATCCGTCTGCTCAGATTGAACCATCTTTTGCGTAGCCGACGATGCTGATGGTTTGGAACCAGGCTTGCTGGATGTTGCTTGGTAACTGCTTCCGCGTGCGGTGGGCTGCGTGTCCACTTCCAAGTCCCGGTAAGGCATGATGCCGAGTTTGCCCAAATCGCCATGATAGGATTTGACTGCTTCAAGCGGCTGCATCTGATCATCTGCAATTGCGCGCAGGTGTTTGATGAAAGTCAATTGATGCTCGCTGTGGTTGATCATTCGGCCATAAAGTGCCACGCGGGCACCGTATTTTTTGGCTTCGAAAAGTTGGTTAAAAGCATCAAACGTCGTGCCGCTACTTCCACCGAGAATGCCGACCACCAGGTTGCGATCGTATCCGACCAGGGCTTCCATGGCAGCGGGTCCATGATATGGAATCTTCAAAAAAATCGGCCGCCCTTTGCCAGCGACACCTGCTAAAAGCCGGGCGATCATGTCGTTTAAAAAACGCGGGATATCAGCAATGGGCTGCCTCGGTGCGTTGGGATCAAAGACTTCCAGGAAGTGTCGAAAGCCCTTGGTCTCCGCTTCAATCCGAAATTGCTTATAGGCATCAAGCGTTTGCAAATCCAACTCAAGGTCATTGTTAAACGTCACCGAGTAAAGCCCCAGGTCCGCGCCTCGCGTTCGCTCTGCCGGACTGCATTGCAGCTTGCCACACATCGCATGATCAATGGTTGCGGTTCGAAATGGTCGTGCCGGTTGCCGAGCATAGCTTGATCCCGAAGCGAGCCAAACGTCAGTGGTGTCATTGGCGCGAATGGCGGGGGTGATATGGCTATCGGCAAAAAGTTTTTCGTTAAGTGTCAGAATCTCATTGGTGCTCGCACTCATGAGCATGATGTCCACGAGCCCCTGCTTGACGTTCTGACGGATAATCTCGCGATACTCAGCCAACGTGCGAAAGCGTCCCGCGTGAGCCTGCATCTGCGGACTCTTACCTGGGGCAGCAAGTCCAAACGCCATGTCCGCGTCCTTGGCGTCGGCGAGAATAAAATCCCGACACGAGGGGTCAGCCAGAATATTACGCAACTTGGTATCCAACGATTTTTCTGTCATGGCAAACTCCAAAATCAACACAGGTTCAATGCCAACGAGATTCATGATGATAGGCAGTTGACAACAGATGGTCAATTTGTTCACATATGTTCATTATGCTTCACAAACGATTACAGCAAATCCGTGACTATCTCAATCAAAATCCGAGATGTAGTGTTCAGGAACTGCAAGACGCCATGCATGTCTCACGCGCGACTATCCGACGAGATCTGATCGAACTGGAAGAACAAGGCATCCTCGTCCGCGTGCATGGCGGTGTCATCCATAGCGATTTTCTGGCAGGTGAACCGACCTTTGATCGACGACATCAGTTGCATGCAAAAGGTAAATCAGCAATCGGCCAAACTGTCTCAGAAATGATCACGTCCAACCAATCCGTATTTATTGATGCGGGGACCACCTGTCTGGAAGCCGCACGACGATTATTGCTGCGCGAAGACGTAAAGCTGTTTACCAACTCTTTGCGTGTGATGTCCGAAGCAATGCGAGGTCAGGCAACCGTCATCTGTATCGGTGGGACACTCCGTCGTGTCTCCGAAGGTCTAGTCGACACCTTTGCTTTAAACTGGTTGGAGAATCTGCACTTTGACGTAGCAATCATCGGCGCGTCTGGGCTATGCCCCAAGCGTGGCCTAAGTACAACCGAACTTAGTGAAGCAGCTGTAAAACAAGCCGTTATTGAGCGATCTGACAGCGTCATTCTTGCTGCCGACGCCAGTAAATTGGGGCTTCCGGAGTCCGTTCAATTTGCAAAATGGAACGCTATTACCTGCTGGGTAGTGGATCAGCAAATTGACAGATCAAAACGCCCAAGACTCAATATCAAAATCGCCCCACCAGGAATCCGGTAAACACCACGCGATGAAACACCCCCGCATGCCAGCGTTTCAGGTGCTTCTGGGCGATGGTGCAGACGATACAGATACCCGACTGTTTGTCTGGGTGATAAAAAAGATAACTGTACTTTCTATGCATAGACGATGGTTACTGCACCAAACTACGACTATCCAGAACGTCAACAGGAACAATGCGTTTGCTGAGTTCTTCTAGAGCGTGTGATGCACTTTTATCGTGCTCATACTTGTTTTTTCCCGTTTTTCTCTTGGTGTCTCGTACTCGACGACGCTTGAGCGTCGCCTGCGCCGATCCACACTGCGATAAAACCCG